>QHWJ01000270.1 GCA_003222535.1 Acidobacteriota bacterium
TGGACTTCGCGTCGCGTGGCGACAAGAACAATGTCGCACCACGCCTGGGTCTTGCGTGGGACGTCCGCAACAATGGGAAATCGGTCGTCCGGCTTGGCTACGGTCTCGTCTACACGAACATCACGAACTTGATCCCGCGTGTGGAGGGAAGCGCTCTGAAGCAGAACACCATCAACATCGCCAACCCGTCGTATCCAGATCCGTATCAAGGCAGGGATCCGGCGAACTTCGTCTCGACCGCGCCGCCGAACATCACGATCAACGGGAACAATCTCGTCAGTGCACCGGTGCACACCAGCAGCGTTGGGTTCTCGCAGGGGCTCACGCTCGATACGGCGGTCCACCTGGACGCCATCTACCAGAAGGCCACCGACATTCCCACTGACGTTCAAGTCAACACGCGTAATCCGGTGACGTTGGTTCGGCCTCTTCCCGGGTGGGGTCAGATCATCCAGAGGCAGCCGATTGGTTTGTTCACCTACAAGGCGCTTCTCGTGCGCCTCGAGAAACGTCTGTCGAATCGTTACCAGTATCAGCTCGCGTACACACTGGCGAAACAGGACAGCAACGCCGCGACGCCCGACACCGTGGGGATCGGATTGGGCGGTAGCATTACCGACGTATACAACCCTGGTTGGGACATCGGCCCGGCAAACAACGACCGCCGCCACGCAGTCGTGCTCAGCGGCGCCGCGCAACTACCCGCCGACATCGTCGTTGGGGCCATCTGGAACTTTCGAACGACGACGCCGTTCAGCGCCAGGGCTGGAGTCGATCTGAATGGAGATGGGCAGAGCACGGGTGGCGGCGCTGGTGTAGGCGGCAACTACCCCACAGACTACGTGCCCGGGACGACGAAAAACATGGGCAACCGCGACAGCGCTACCATGCTGGCGGCGGTCAACGCGTACCGCGCCACCTTGAATCTCGCGCCAGTTCCGGAGAGCCAGATTGACAACAACCGGTTAAGTCAGTGCGACCTCCGAGTCAGCAAGGCGATCAATACGCGTAGGGGCACGAGGGTCGAACTGATCGGACAGGTGTTCAACGTGCTGGGCAGGGACAATCTTGGGGGACTCAGCAGCCAGTACATTACAAACGTGCGCTCGGATTCGTTCGGCCGCATCCTGACTTCGCTGCCGCGGCAGCAGGGTGAAGTGGCTGTGCGCTATGTTTTTTGAGCGATAAGCCGACGATGCCACGGCAGAATCGTGTCGGGCGTCACAATCGTTGCGATGTGACTCGAGATCTACCGTTTTCGCAACGTTCCCAACGGGCGGTCTGGATCGCCGGGCGCCGTCGGGGGACCCTGGATGTGCGCCACATCCTGGTTGTTCTCCTGGCAGATGTACTCCATCAGTTCTTCGCCGGGTCGGAGGAGCGCCGTGAACGTCACCTTGAACGGCCTGGCGTACGCGCCGGGGTCGTCAATCGTCACTTCGTTGAGGAGCGTGTCGTGGTCTTTACGGCTGTAGCGTTCGACCGTATGCAGCTTCTCGGTGTGCGGGTGGCCGCGGAAGTCGAACCAGAACTTGTCGTTGAATCCAACCGTGTCGACGACAAGAGTGTCGTCTTCCCAGTGGCCGATTGAGTGCCCGTACCAGGTCGGATCCGGATCGACCGGATGTTGTCGACCGTCCATGAAGATCTGTCGGTAACTGTGGATGTTCGCCTCGAACAGGAAAAAGATGTGCGTCGGCGTTTGCACGATTCGCCACGGATATGGAGCGATTCGCGGCACGCCGGTCGGCAGACAGTTCGCCTCCGGATCGTCCTTCGACTGACGAGCTTTCAGTATTCGTTCCGCTTCGGGCAGTATCGGAATCGTCTCGCCAGGAGCAAGACCCTCGGCAAGATCCCCGATAGGGCCGCCCCCGTTCCAAACTCCAGACAGATCGGGCGTCGGCGCTGCCGGACCGTTCGCGCCCCTCGGCCGGGAAGGCAACGACTGCGCGGAGAGCGGCAATGTGATCGCGAGGATCGCGGCGCTCAAAGAAGATGTTCTCACGTGAAGCCCTCCTGCGCGGCTCATCGGACGAGCGGCGGCCTGTTGTGGCCGTTGCGGTTGCGCCGACGGACCGTGCAATTTCAACGTCACCGAGCATCGGACGCGGCCAGGACGCGCAGCAAGTCAGGATACCTTTCCCCATCACGCAGATCGAGCACTCATCTCTCGTTGGCGAAAGACGCGCCAACGCCCCGACGCGTGCAGGGCATCTCAAGCGAATCGCAAACAGCGGATAAAGCGCAGTTGCCGGGCCGCGACGAGAACGGATATCCTCCGTCGCAACTCGAGAGGGGCGGGCCTGCAGCCCGTGGTGAAAATCTGGCGTCGCACCGAGACGAGCGAGGCGCCCCGGGGTCCCCAACGCGGCAGCCGCGTTGGGGTGGCGTGGGGATGCATCGCTCGTCGAATGCAGCCAGACTTTCACCACGGGCTGCTGAGAGCGCTCGCCAGGCGGGCTGTCGTATGGAACCGATTGCGCGAAAACCACGGATGGGGGTGAACGGTGCAGGTCGGGCGGCGTTGCTGGTCATGGGCGCGGCCGGCGTGCTGCTCGCCTCAGTGGCCAATGCTCAAGAGTTTCGAGGCACCATTCTCGGCCGTGTGACCGATCCCCAAGGCGCCGCGATCCCTCACGTGACGGTGGTCGTGACCAACGAAGCCACCAACGTGGCTTCCGAGTCGCTGTCGGAAAACGACGGTGCGTATGCCGTCCCATTTCTCATCCAGGCAAGTACAAGATCGAGACGACGCTCGCCGGGTTCAAGAGCTTCGTTCGCTCCGGCGTGACCGTCGGCATCAACCAACACGCCACGGTGGACATCAAGCTGGAGCTCGGCAACGTCACGGAGATCCCGGACCCAAAGGAGTCGATTTATTTCCCGCGGAATATTCAGCTCGGATTCAAGCTGTTCTTCTGAGCCGTCACAACGTGCGCGGGCTCACGATTCGCACGCCTTCGTGGTCGGTCACATCAAGCAAGTTAGACTGCTCCTCGACTTCTCATCGTTTTGACCCCGCCTGTTCTTCGCCCCATTTTCCACCACGCGTTCTGCGCTCACTGCTGGCATCGTCTTCAAAGAACATCGGCGGATGCGGCGCAGCACCGGCCGGAGCGACCAGGCGAGCGACCGCACTGAGCGACCTTGCGAGGGCGCGACGATCAGAGGCAGGTAGCGTGGCAATGGCAGCAATGAGGTGTTCCTGGACGGCGACCGGGGCTCGACCCAACAAACGCCGCCCCTTGGCCGTG
>QHWJ01000071.1 GCA_003222535.1 Acidobacteriota bacterium
TGAACCCGGCTGCAGCGGCCGCGTATTACCCGAAGCCGTTTGCGGCGTCTGCCACGAAGACGACGTTCAACGGCTACGAGGCGGTCAAGACTGGCAACGTCTATCTGCTGTTCACGAAAGTCGCGACCACGCCCCAGAATGAGCTGACCGGGCCGCAGACTTCGGTGTGGCATTTCGGCTGGAACACGCCGGACTCACGAAAGTACGACGAGCGGTTCCGCGCGATGGGCCTGGAAATCGCGCAGATGTGGGACGCGGCCGACGGCAAGCTCGTCGACATGTCGAGCGATACGCTGCCGGGGTTGCCGACGCAGGAGCAGATCCTGGAGATGCGATCGAAGGGCACGCAGCCGACTCGTCAGGGGGGCTTCGGCTATCTGCGCGGTCCCGACGGCGCGATGATCGAGAACGCGCAGAGCGGCACGGTGGAGCGCTTCAACCACGTGCACATGTATCACGAGCACCCGCGCTGCGCGATGGAGTGGTATGTGACGCATCTTGGGGCGACGATCCCGCAAGGCCGCGGCGGCGCCGCGCCGGCGGCGCCGGAAAGCGGCGACTGCCATACGAAGATGTACGCGCCGCCGACGTGGCCGTCGTTCGCCAGGACCGGGTTCGTCCGCGACCCGGCCGGCGGCGTGCTCTTCGACGACATCTCCATCTCGATCCGGCCATGGCCCGGAGGCGGCCTGGTCAGCACGCGCGGGAAGATCGTCGATCACTGGGCGCTCAGCACGGCCGATTTGAACGTCACCGTCACGCGGCTGAAGCGCGAAGGCGTCAAGTTTCTCGAAGAGATCCACCCGTGGGGCAATGCACGCGCGGCGATGATCGAAGGACCCGATCGCATCGCGATCGAGCTCGTCGAGGTGAAGTAAGAGCGACTTCAGACTTCAGACTTCAGACTTCAGACTTCAGACTTCCTTCTGCCTGGTGGCACCGACCGGCGATTCGGCCAGCAGCGGAAAAGTTGGATGCTGGCGCTCGAAGTACTGCAGCTCCCATTCCGAGGCAAACAGCAGCACGCGGCGGCCCTGCCGATCCGCGGCAACCGCGGTCTGGCCTCCCAGCAACGGGATCGTCCGCGCCGGATTCCCAATCCATCTCGCAACCGTGTATGCGGCCGGCTCGATTTGAACCTCCACGCCGTACTCCGTGCGCAGACGGCTGGCGATCACGTCGAACTGCAGCGCCCCGACGACGCCGACGATCGGCTCGCGGCGGCCGGAGGCGACATAGAACACCTGCATCAGCCCTTCCTCTTCGAGCTGGCGGAGCCCTTCGTCGAATTGCTTGTAGCGCGTGTCCTGCAGACGGACACGACCGAAGTGCTCCGCCGGGAAGCGCGGGACATCGACGAACCGCAGCGGTCCGCCCGTGTGAAGCGTGTCGCCGATCGCGAACTGTCCAGGGTTGACGAGGCCGAGAATATCGCCCGCGTAGGCCACGTTGATCGTCTCGCGTTCGCGGCCGAAGAAGCGATAGGCGCGTGACGCCCTCAGCGACTTTCCCACCCGGCTGTTGAGCACGGTCATATCCTTCTCGAACCGGCCGGAGCAGACGCGGACGAACGCGACGCGATCTCGATGGCGCGGATCCATGTTCGCCTGGATCTTGAACACGAACCCGGTGAACCGTTCGTCGGTCGGGTTCACGACGCCGGCGTCGCTCTCCCGTGGCTGTGGCGGCGGCGCGAGCTCGACCAGAGCCTGGAGGAATGGCTCGAGGCCGAAGTTCGTCAAGGCGCTCCCGAAGAACACCGGCGTCTGCCGTCCGGTCAGGTACTCCGCGGCCTCGAACCGCGTGCCGGCCGCGAAGATCACGTCCAGCGACTCGCGAAAGTGGGCGTACGCCTCCGCCCCGATCAACTCGCGGGCTGCGGGGTCGTCCAGCGCCGACATGTCGACCGGCGCACGATGCTGCCCCTGCGCTTCGCGTTCGTACAACAGCAGCGTCTTCTGCTGGATGTCGTACACGCCGCGAAACCGTTCGGCGCTGCCGATCGGCCAGTTCACCGGCGCCGCGTCGATCCCGAGCGTGCGCTCGAGGTCGTCCAGCAGCTCGAGCGGATCCTTTGCCGGACGGTCGAACTTGTTGATGAAGGTCAGGATGGGCAGCCGGTGACGCCGGCACACCTCGAACAGCTTCCGCGTCTGATCCTCGACGCCGTTCGCCGCGTCGATCACCATCACCACGCTGTCGGCGGCAATGAGGGCGCGATACGTGTCTTCGCTGAAGTCCTTGTGGCCCGGCGTGTCGAGCAGCGCCATGCGGCGCCCCTCGAGCTCGAACTCGAGGGCCGCGGAGGTGATCGAAATGCCGCGCTCCTGCTCGAGCGCCATCCAGTCGGACGTCGCGTGCCTGCGCGCTTTGCGCCCCCGGACGGCGCCCGCGAGCTCGATTGCGCCGGCATACAGCAACAGCTTCTCGGTCAGCGTCGTCTTGCCGGCGTCGGGATGCGAGATGATCGCGAAGGTCCGCCGCCGCGACACCTCCCGCTCGAGCTCCGACAGCGTGGACGCGTCCGCCTGGTTCTGCAGCTCAGCCGGCGCAGGATCTGAAATGAGGCTCACTCATTCATTGTACTGGGTCGGCAGTGTTGCTCTTTCGTGCGTGGCGTGAGTCGCTGTCTCTCTGACATGCGACCCTGACCGCCTTCGCCAAAGCTACGGCGGTCCGCCGAAGCTTCACGCGGAGGCGGAAAGGGTCGGCCTACGTGAAAGGGTTGCGGCCGTCGTCTCAGGATGTTTGCGCGGACGGCGCGGGAGTGGTGCGCTTCATCTCAATCTGCGCGCGAAGGATGGAACACCAGTCTTTGTGCTCGGCGAGCGGCATCCCGCACTCGATGCAAACCCGGATTCGCTGCTTCGGTGGCTCGCTCTTCCCGAACAAACGCTTCAACAGAGACATGTGCCCTCCAGGCCCGAGGTCGATAGGTAACGTTACGTTAGACGGGCCCGGCGGGTTCCCGGTTGTCAGCGACTTTGAACAAGAGCTCAAGAGACCAGGAGCCCGGGTAGTTGTCTACCTGATCTCTTGATTCCTGGTGGACCGATCTAGGACGCCCGCTTCCACGGTCCGGCTGAAGCCGGACACTACCGAGAGACTTGAACAAGAGGTCAGGAGACCAGGAGTCTCTTATCTCTTGATCTCCTGTTAACAGCCGCCGCGCCTATTCCGCATAAGATATCCCCCTATGAAAGGCACGCTGATCGGCTCCTGCCTGGGAATCCTCGCCGCCGCGCTCGTCGCCCGCGGAGAGGTGCCGCAGAAGCTGAAGGGCCGCCCTCCGGCAACGGCTCGCCCAAGCGCCACCTCGTTTCGGATCGTCGAAGCAGGCATCCCCGAGATGCGCGCCGCCATGGCCGCGGGCCGCCTGACGTCGCACGCGCTGGTGAGCCAGTATTTGATCCGCCTCGCGCTCCATGACCATCGCCTCCACGCAGTGCTCGCGGTCAACCCGCACGCGCTCGACGAAGCCCGACAGCTCGATCGCGAGCGAGCCGCCGGCAAGGTGCGCGGTCCGCTGCACGGCGTTCCCGTCGCCCTGAAGGACAACATTCACACCGCCCATCTGCCGACAACGGGCGGGGCGCTCGCATTCGCGGGCTATGTGCCGCCGTACGAAGCGACGCTGACGAAGAATCTTCGCGACGCCGGGGCGATCATCGTCGCAAAAACCGGGCTGACCGAGCTCGCCAACTGGGTCGCCGGCAATCCAACGGCGATGCCCGGCAATTACAACGCCGTCGGCGGCTTCGGGTTCAATCCCTACGACCCGCGGCCCGATCCGCGCGAGGCCACCTTCGACGGCAGGCCGGCGCTGCCGACCGGCGGCTCGAGCTCCGGCATCGGCACGGCGGCAAGCTTCTGGGCGGCCAACGTCGGCACCGACACCGGCGGCTCCGTCATCAGCCCGTCCAACGCGAACATGCTCGTTGGTATCCGCCCGACTATCGGACGCATCAGCCGATACGGCGTCATTCCGATCACCGCCGACCACGATACGGCCGGACCGATGACGCGCACGGTGGCCGATGCGGCCATCATGCTGGGCGTGCTCGAGAGCCCGTCGCCCGATCCACACGATCCGGCCACGACCACGTGTATGCCGCCGCCCGGGCGAGACTACACGAAGTTCCTGCGGACCGATGGTCTCAAGGGCGCGCGCATCGGCGTCCCACGCGCGTTTTACTACGACCGCATCACGCTGACCGGCGATCTGCCAGGCCGTCCCGAAGGCATCGGACCGACGACGGGCATCACGGCGGGACGCGGCGGCCTCAACGCCGAGCAGGCCAGGGTGATGGCCGAAGCGATCGCCGTCCTGAAACAACAGGGCGCGATCGTCGTCGATCCGGCGAACGTTCCAAGCCTCGCCGCCAGAGATCCGCAAAACAATTTCGCGGCCTGGGACTTCTGTTCGGGGGCCGAGCACGCCAGGGGCAAGGACGAGAACTGCTCGGTGGCCTTCAAGTACGGCATGAAGCGCGACTTCAATCTCTGGTTGAAGAGCCTCGGCGCGTCGGCGCCGGTGAAGACGCTGACCGAGCTTCGGCAATGGAACGTGAGCCACGCGAAAGCGGGCGCCATCAGATTCGGGCAATCGAGGCTGGACATCTCCGACGAGATGGACGTCGAAGCCGATCGCGCGCGCTTCGACGCCGATCGACGGAAGGACCTGGCGCTCAGCCGCGCCAACGGCATCGACGGCGCGCTGAAGGCGCATCAGCTTGACGCGATCCTCACGCCGGGAGGCGCGGGAGCGGGGCTCGCCGCCCGTGCCGGGTATCCGATCATCGTCGTCCCGTTCGGGATGGTGCCGAACGCGCCGTCGCCGGCGTTTCCGGCTGGATTCGACGCCAGGCCGGCGCCCTTTGGCGTCGGATTCACGGGGACGGCCTGCAGCGAGCCGCGGCTGATTGAGCTCGCGTACGCGTTCGAGCAGGCGACGAAGCGTCGCGTGGCGCCGCGTCTCGATGACTGATTCAGACTATGTGTACAGCGCCAGTGACGGGCCCGCGCAGCTTGGGCTCTCGCGCGGCGCGATGCCCTGGGGCGTGACGCTCGCGGCACTGGCGGGAATGGCGGCGATCCCGTTCTTCGGTGCCCTGTCCGACGCGTCGGCCGCCGGCCGGCGTATCTCTTCGGCGCGGCGTTCTCGTTCGCCTGCGCGTGTTCTTCAAGAGAGCGAGTCTCCTGGCCTCCTGACCTCCTGTTCAAATCCCGCCGCGAGCGCACCACGGTTCGCAGGAGCTCAAGAGATCAGGAGTTTTGTCCGTTCTTCTGGCTGCTGGGCACGCGTCGCCCGAGAGCGCGAGGCCCTCAGCCAAGCGGAACGAGACCCTGCTACACTGCGTCAGACTTCCGACTTCAGACTTCAGACGTCCGACTTCCGACTTCCAACTTTGAAGGAGGGTCACCATGTTGAGCCGACGTTCTGTCCTGCGGCTGGCCGGGAGCGCTGCGGGGGCGGCGTTCGCCGTTCGCAACTACGGGATCGACGAGGTCGCGGCCGCCACTGCGGCGGTCGAGAGCCGTTCGCCCGAGGAGGTCGCGGCCGACGAAACCTACTGGCGGGAGATCCAGTTTGCCTTCACGCTCGATCGCTCGCTGATCAACCTCAACAACGGCAATTCGTGTCCCAGCCCCACCGTTGTCCACGAGGCGTACAAACGGTACCTGGACTCGTCCAACCAGGCGCCGGTGTATCACCGCGGGCTGATTGAGCGGAACATCGAAACGGCCCGGCGGCGTCTGGCTGCGGAGTTCGGCGCCGACCCGGAAGAGATCGCCATCACGCGCAACGCGAGCGAGTCGCTGCAGATCGCGCAGAACGGCCTCGACTTCAAGCCGGGCGACGAGATCATCACCACCGAGCAGGACTACGGCCGCATGCTCACCACCTGGGACCAGCGCGCGCGGCGGGACAAGATCAAGGTCACGCGGCTCGATTTTCCGTGCCCCACCACGCAGGCCGATCTGCTGCAGCGGTTCGAGAAGGCGATCACGCCGCAGACCCGGGTGCTGCATTTCTGCCACATCACCAATCAGTCAGGGCAGCTTTTCCCCGTCCGCGATCTGAGCCGCCTGGCGAGGCAGCGCGGCATCACGACGATCGTCGACGGCGCGCACGCCATGGGACACTTTCCCTTCAAACTGCGCGATCTGGAGATGGACTTCTACGGCGTGAGCCTGCACAAGTGGCTGCTCGCGCCGACCGGCACCGGCCTGCTCTACGTCCGCAAGGATCGCATTGCCTCGACGTGGCCCCTGCAGGCCGCGCCGGAGCGCCGCGACAACGACATCCGCAAGTTCGAGGAGATCGGCACGAGCCCCGCCGCGACGAAGGCGGCGATCAACGAGGCCATCGCGTTCCAGCAGGCGATCGGCATCGAGCGGAAGGCCGCGCGGCTCCGGTACCTGACGCTGCGCTGGGCCAACGAGCTGAAGAAGAACCCGCGGATCAAGCTGCACTCGAGCCTGGAACCGGGGCAGACCTGGGGCCTGGCGGTCGTGTCGATCAACGGCGTCGATTCCAACAAGCTCGTGACGCACCTGTGGGACAAGTACCGCATCGTGATCGTGAGCGTGGGTCACGACAACGAGAAGACGCCGAGCCTCAGCTATCACGGGCTGCGCGTGACGCCAAACATCTATACGCCGCTCGAAGAGGTGGACACATTCGTCGAGGCCATGCAGAACGTGGTGAAGAATGGGTTGCCCTCATGAATCTGGTAATCGAGTAATCGGGTAATCTGGTAATTGAAATGATGGATTGGCGGATTGTTCGATTGAATTTGGACGATCGATCTCCAATCCAATTACCCGGTTACCAACGCCCCAATCCAATTACCCGATTACCAATGCCCCAATCTAATTACCCGATTACCAGATTATCCAATTACCCGATACTGCGGAGGTTTATGTCTCTTTCCCGACGCGAGTTCACGGTCTCCGTTCTCGGGGCAGCGGCTGCGGCGACGCGCGTCGCAATCGCTGCACCAGCCCCCGCGCAGACAGGAACGCCGGCGTCGAAGGCGCCGGCGCCGTCTCCCGGGACCGCTTCGGATGCGCTTGCCGGGCTGACGCTGGCCGAGGTCTCGGCACGGCTGCGAGCCGGCACGGTCACGTCGACCGACCTCGTGAAGGCCTGCCTCGCGCGCATCGACGTGTACAACCCCAAGGTCAACGCCTTCATTACCGTCACACGTGAAGCGGCTCTGGCCCAGGCCAGGGTGCTCGACGCCGAACAGCGCGCCGGCAGACTGCGGGGGCCGCTCCACGGCATTCCGATCGCGCTGAAGGACAACATCGACACCGCGGGCCTGCGAACGACCGCCGCGAGCGCGGTGTTCGACGATCGCGTCCCGACCGAAGACGCCGAGGTGACGCGGCGGCTCGCTGCCGCCGGCGCGGTCGTCGTCGGCAAAGCGAATCTCCATGAGTTCGCTTTCGGCGGGTCGTCCGCCACGAGCTACTACGGGCCGGTGCGAAACCCATGGGCGCTCGAACGGAATCCAGGCGGATCGTCGGGCGGCTCGGCGGCCGCTGTCGCGACCGACCTCTGCTACGCGGCGCTCGGCACCGACACCGGCGGCTCCATTCGCACGCCCGCCTCGTACTGCAGCGTCGTCGGGCTGAAGCCGACCTACGGCCTGGTCTCGATCCGCGGGATCATTCCGCTCACGGTGTCGCTCGATCACTGCGGCCCGCTCACGCGGACCGTGATGGACGCCGCGATGATGCTGAACGTGCTCGCGGGCTACGACAGGCTCGACATCGCGAGCGTGGAGCATGCGCCGGAAGACTATGTCGCCGCACTGAAGCAGCCGGTGGGCGGCCTCAGGATCCGGATCGCGCGGGCGCCGTTTTTCGACCTCCTCGATGCCGACGTCGCCACGGTCACCGACGAGGCGCTTCGGGTGCTGGCCAGGCTGACGCGCAGCCTGACCGACACGATCCTGCCCCCGACGCGCGACATCACGGTCGGCGCCGAGACGTACGCCTACCACGAAGAGAACTTCGGCCGGATGTCAGGACGCTATCAGATTCCGACACGACGATCGCTGCAGGGTGGCGCGAACGCGAAGGCCGGCGACTACATCCGCGCCCGGTGGCGGCTCGAGCTGCTCCGCCGCACCATCGACGATGCATTTCGCGGTGTCGATCTGGTGGTGCTGCCGACCCGCCGGCGGACGCCGCGCACGGTCGACGCGTCGATCAAGCGCGAGGAAACCGACGTGCCGCGCAACCCCGAGCTGGAGAACACGGGCGCGTTCAACGCCTACGGCATCCCGGCGATCTCCGTGCCGTGCGGCTTCACGTCCAAGGGCCTTCCTGTCGGGCTGATGATCGCGGGGCCCCGATTCTCAGAGGGCAAGGTGCTCGCGCTCGCGCACGCGTTCGAGCAGGCGACCGACTTCCATACGAAGAAGCCACCGATTCGCGCGGAGACGCCGGTGCCGCCGCTGGCGACGACTGACGAAGACAAGGCTAAGGGCTGAGTCAGGGCTGAGGGCTGAGGGCTGAGGGCTAGGGCTAGCGCCGTTCAACGCAGAGCTCGCTAAGCCCGCTGAGCGATCTTTCTCGGCGTGTTCTGCGGTCTTTGCGTTGATCGTCGTCTTCGTGGCCGTTTCAGAAGCCTCGCAGCGCGGCGCTTTCAATGAAGAAGGCGATGATCGTCGTCGTCGGCTCCTGGCTGGGAAAGAAACAGAACCCGAAGCGGTCCTGACGGAGAGACAGGGAAACGAGCGGTGCCACAAATGAGGTGGGCGCTCCTGAAACAGGATTTGGGGTTCTGAGAACCAGTCCTGACGCCCCGGGCCGATGACCTCCACCCGGTACTTGGACCCGTGGTCACCGCTCGGCGTTACCCTATCACCCTCGTGCTCGACTCCGCAACGCCACGTTCATCTTCGCAAACGATACAATCGGCATTCTCCTTCCTCCCACGAGGACGTCGCGACGAACTCGAGACGAGCCTGCAGCCCGACATCGCCGACGACGCGTCGGAACATCGCGGTGCCGTAGTAGCCCTCATGAAGGACGAAGTACTCCGTTCCGAGCTCCCGGAACGCGTCGAGCGTCGCGTCGGATGGGAAGTCGCGGGCGATTGCTCCAAGCGGCTCGTACCACGCGGGAGCGAAACCGCTGCTTCCGTTGACAATGGGATGCCAGTGGAACGTCGCGAAGTACATGTAGACGGGGTCATGCCAGAACGCGTCCTGACCCCAGGGCAGTGGCAGATCGGCCAGCACCGAACGGGGATCGGGCACGTACTTGTAGATTCCGGGCGCGTGGTTCCAGAGAGGCTGCAGCTCGATCGCGGGATGGACATCCACGAGCACCGCGAGACCGATGGCCCAGAGCGTCGCGCGACTCCGCCAGACGGATCCGATTCGCCGCGCGATAGCAACGGCCCCAACACCCGCTAATAGCGCGAGGTACAGCCCGGCGATGGCTCGAAATCGAGCCGGCGCGCGAAACCCCCGAAAGGGCGGCAGCTTGTGCAACCAGCTGTAGATCGTTCCGTTGAGTCCGAGCGAGGCGTCGACGCTCGTCGCCAGGGTCACGGCCACAACCACCGCCGCGGGTTCGAGGGGCGGCAGAAGCGCCGCGGCGCCAAGGAGGAGGGGCGCCGTGCCGGGAAACAGCTCGCGCTCTCCACCTTCCCGTTCAAAGAGCCGCATACCGTACAAGGCGCTGCGGCGTGACGCCGTCAGATAGTCACGACCGCGGGCGCTGTACGCGCGAATCTCGTCTACGGACCGTTCGCCGAGCGTCGAGCGATTGGCCCAGTAGGGAATCGTGACGAGCGCCGCTGTAGCCGTCCCAATGAGGACCACGACGCCAAGCGGCACCAGCGCGCGGCGGGTGGGACGTCCGAAGACGCCAATCCTGCACTGAACCAGCACAGTCAGCGATAGCGCGAAATACGCGCCGAGGTAGAGCGAGGATAGGCCTTGTAGCGCGACCAGCGCGCCCGCAAGCACTCCGGCGCCCCGATCGCCGGTTGCCAGCGTGCGCAGCACGCACAGCGCAGCGAGCGGCATCCAGAAACTGAATTCCAACTCCAGGTGGCTGTAGTGCGAGAACCGAAACGGGTCGAACGCGAAGACCAGGCCCGCAATCAGGGCGCCGCCCACATGGCCTGAGATCGCACGCGCGAGGGCAAACATCGCCAGCCCGGCTGCGACAAACGAGAACAGCATCAGACTCGTATAGACGACCGCGAGCGGCGCGCCGAGCCACAGCGCCGGCGCGGCGATCAGCCCCGGAAGCAGCATGGCATCCGAGTATGCAAGCGTACGGACGGCAGGATGGAAAATGTTGGCGTCAAACAGATGCAGAGGATCCCGTGGCAATTGATGGGCGACCCAGGCGAGCCGCCACATGGAAAACAGCGGATCGCCAAGATCCGGCACGCTCGTGAACGCGAGCACCTGCTGATGCAGCAGGAGAACGGTCGCGCCTCCAACCACGACGAATGCCAGGAGCCACTCGCGCCTCGACGGCCATCCGAACGCCGCCGGCCACGCGTGTTCGTGCCGGCGACTCAACAGCAGTTTGAGCGGTGAAGAGCCTTTGAACGCTGCTCGTCGAAGAAGCCACACGGCAAGGGCGGCGAGCACCAGGTACGTCCCACCTGGAATCAGCACGTGAAAACCACCGGCTTGCGATTCGCCACCGCCGCCCACAAGATCGATCAAGAACTGCGCCGCGACCAGGCTCACGACGACGAGGTCAGCAGCGGCTGCGAGTCGCCGGATCCGCACGAGCGCCTTCACCCGCTGCAGCGTGATCAGGAGGCGTGCGGCAAGCGAGGGATGGCGGACGACCGCATGCCGCACCACAAGAACGATGCCGGCCAGGGCCGCTGCGCGGGTGCCGGAGCCGGCGGTCACACGCAGGCTGCCGATGTGCCAACTGACGCCGCCCGCCATGCTGATGAAGGCGGCCACTCCGGCGAGCACCAGGAATACGAAATCGGCGACCAGGGCGAAGCGGTCCCTCATAAGCGGCGACACACGAAGAACGCAAAAGGGCTTCGCGTCGGCTACGAATTGCTCGCCGTTGACCATGTACACAGAGGGCGACGCAAATATCCCGGCACCGGTGTTGAACTTCCACAGCAGCTCGCCACTCTTCGCATCGTAGGCAAAGAAGTAGCCGGCGATGTTGCTGCCCGCACCCACGAAGACCAGACCGCCCGCGGTCACCACCGATCCGGCCTGCCCGTGGCCGTCAAAATCCCTTTGCCACACGAGCTCACCGGTACTCGGATCGAAAGCCGAAAAATATCCTCGCGCTGGGCGTCCCGCACCAGAGGGGCTGTCGACCGCAGCGACATAGAGCAGGCCCGTCTGCGGGCTATAAGAGATCGGACCGTAGTTCGCTCCGCCCTCCGTTCCAGGCGCGCGGATCTGATTCGGACCTGGAGGAGTAAATATCGGAACGAGCTTTCCCGAAGCGAGCCGTTCCGGCGGGATGTTCACGGGGAACACCGGTGACACAGGGCGCATCGGCTGGCCGGCCGCCGTGTACGGGATCGGCTGTGTCGGCCACGGCTGCTCTCCGGAACGCGTCGTTTCGGTCGGAACGGGCATTTCCTTGATCGGATGAATCGGCTGTCCGGTCTCGCGGTTCAAGATGTACAAGTAGCCGTTCTTGCTCGCTTCGGCCAGGGCTTTCACCTTCTGGCCACGCACCTCCATGTCGAAGAGGATCGGCTGATTGGCGGAGTCGTAGTCCCAGACGTCGTGGTGTGTCTGCTGGAAGTGCCACTTGAGCGTACCCGAGCCCAAGGTGAGCGCGATGATCGAATCGGTAAAGAGATTGGTGCCGATCCGTTTCGTGCTGTCGCCGAATGGGTTCCCGACTGCCACGTAAAGCAGTCCCAGGTCAGCATCGATCGAGGGCGTTTCCCAGATCCCGCCGCCATTGCGCTCACCGCCCACCCAGGTCGGACCGGCAACCGCCCAGCCCTGATCGTTTTCGTCCTGCGGAATGGTGTTGAAGTGCCAGAGCACCTTGCCCGTTTTCGCGTCGACGGCGATTACATGGCCGCCGGGAATGTGGCTCTCGCTTCGCGTGCTGCCGATGTAGAGGACGCCGTCGTACACCTGCGGCGCCGTGGTGAACCAATACCCGAGCGTGATGGGCGACGTCACGTCCGGGTATCTCACGTTTAGCACGTCCAGGATCACGTGCGCATGGCCGTTCTTGCCGAAGCCCGGCATCGGCTTCCCCGTTTTTGCGTCGAGTGCCAGCAGAAATGACCCGGCCGCCCCGTAGATCACCCCGTTGGCATAGCAGACCCCGCGGTTGCGGAATACGTAGCCGTCTTTCGCTCCCCCGCCAATCGCCGTCGTGACGTCGTAGGTCCAGAGAAGATGTCCGTCGGCGGCGTCGACCGCGTACACGCTCCCGCGGGAATCGGTCACGTACAGCGTCCCGTCGGCAATCACGGGCGTTGTCTGGTTGCTGACGCCGTCGATGACACCGTGCTGGAAGAGCCAGCGTGGGCCGAGCAGCTTCACGTTCGACGTGTTGATCTGGTCCAGCGCGGAGAATCGGCTGCCGGCCAGATCCAGGTTGTGGAGCGGCCAGTTCGCGGACGTTGCGGCGTTCGGCCGCGGCTGCTGGCCTCGTGGCGCCGGAACCGAAGAGGCCAGCACGGCCGAAACAGCCGCCACGCTAAATAGAACTGAACACTTTTGATCCATCGACTCTCCTACTTTGGGAAATTTGGAATTAAAAATTTGGAATTTGGAATTCGCACCGCATTCCAAATTCCAAATTCCTAATTCCTAATTCATAAGCTCGAGCAATGGCGATTCGGCGGCGAGCGCGCTGACGACCGCGTCGACGTCGCCGTCGGTGTTGTACGCGTGGAACGCGACACGCAGCCCGTTGCCCCGGCAGGAGGCGATGATGCCCCGCGCCGCAAGCTTCATGACGAGCGACGGGCCGTCGAGACTTTGCACGACGACGAGCGGGCCGCGACAGCCGGGGGCGGCAGGCGTTCGCACCACGAATCCCCGGTCGCGCGCGGCGGAGGCATAGCGGCCGGCGAGCCGATCGACCTGCCGCCCGACGACGTCGTAGCCGATGCGGTCCAGCAACTCCAGGGCGGCAAGCGCCGCATAGGCGTTCGGCACGGGCGGCGTCCCGCTTTCAAACCGATTCGCGCCGGGCGGCCAATCCAACGCGTCGATACGAAACGCAAACGGGTTCACGCGGCCGAACCAGCCGGTGAAGGTCGGCTCGAGCGGCTCGATGAGATCCCGCCGCACGTACAGAAAACCGATGCCGGCCGCCGCGAGCAGGTACTTCAGGCACCCGGTGACCATGAAGTCGACGCCGAGCGCGTGGACATCGATCGGGCCCGATCCTGTCCGCTGGTAGTCGTCCAGGAACACGTACGCGCCGCGCTCGTGGGCCAGCCGCACGAGACCACCGATGTCGGTCCTGTGACCGTTCCGAAAGCACACGTGCGTGGCGGGGACGATCAGCGTGCGCCCGTCGATCACGGCGTCATAGCCGGCGAGCGGCAGCGTGTCGGCCTCGGCGCGGGCCCGGCGAATCACGGCGCCGCGGCGCTCCTGCGCGAGCCATACCTGCGCCATGGTCGGAAACTCGAAATCGCCGACGACCACGTGCGACCGAGGTCCGGAGAAGCTGAGTGCGCTCGCGACGGCGTTGATCCCCGCTGATGCGCTCGGCGTGACGGCGATCTCGTCAGCGTCTGCGCCAATCGATGCGGCGAACCGGGCGCGCAGACGCTCGACCTGTTCCACCCACAGCTCCCAGGGCGATCCGCCCTGGTGCCACGAATCGAGGTACGACCGCATGGCCTCGTCGACGTCAGTCGACAGCGCGCCCTGCGAGCAGCTGTTGACGTAGACGCGTCGCCCGAGGATCGGGAACCGCGCGCGGAATTCATCGAGCGTCATCGACCACCTCGCCCAACGCCGCCCCAAACCGCGCGATCTCGGCGGCCGTGTTGTAGTGCACGAGCGAGGCGCGCACGGCGCCACCCGGCATCAGGCCGAGCCGCGCCATCAGCCGCGGCGAGTACATATGGCCGCTCCGGACACCGACGTCGCGTCTCGCCAGGCCTGCCGCGACCGCCGCCGAGTCGAGACCCGCCACGCTGAAACACAACGTCGGGACGCGATCGCCCAGGCGCTCGCCGTCGGTGATGCCGTGCACGGTAACCCGGGGCATGCGCGCGACGGCGTCGAGGAGCTCCTTCGACAACGTGCGTTCGTACTCGGCGATCGTCGTCATCGCGACCCGGAGCGCCTCCACGCGCGTCGCGCTATCGGACGGGCCCAGGGCGCCCCGAGCCTGTCGCCCCCCGGCCGTGCTCGGAGCGACCCGGAGACTCTCGTCCCTCGACTGGGCTCGGGGCGACCCTGCGCTCGTCGAAGGGTCGAAGGATCGACGGGCGCCGCCCGAGTGGCAGCGGCGCCCGAGATGCTCCAGGTAGCCGATGGCCGCTTCCATTCCGGCGACATTCTCGTATGCGTACGTGCCGGCCTCGAGCTTGTCCGGTGTGACGTCCGGAATGAAGTCTTCACGAAACGTCGGCAGGCGATTGATCGCCTCGCGCCGGCACCACGCGAACCCCATGTGCGGCGCGAAGACCTTGTAACCCGAGCACACAAGGTAGTCGCAGTCGAGCGCCTGCACGTCGATCGCCCCATGAGGCGCGTAGTGGACGGCGTCGAGGAAGACCTCGGCGCCCACGGCGTGCGCGCGCCGCGCCACATCGGCGACATCGACGAGGCTGCCGGTGGCGTTCGAAGCCATCGTGCAGGCCACCAGCCGCGTACGCTCGGTCAAGAGCGGCCCGAGATCGGCCATATGCAATCGCGCGCCATCGCCGCCCACGGCAGAGCGCGAGGCGTTCTTCCCCGCGAGGCCGGCTCGCGCGGCCTCCAACTGGCGTGCGGCGTCGACACGCGCGTGCCACCAGACGATGCGCGCGCCTGAACGCTCCAACGACAGCCACGTCGCGACATTCGCCTCGTGATCGAGATCGCTGAGGACGATCTCCGGACGCGAGTCGAGCGTCTGGCCAACGGCGAGGCTGATCGCGCGGATGAACGACGTGGCGTTGAGGCCGAAGGCAATCTCGTCGGCGCCGCGCGCGTTGACGAACGCCGAGACGCTTTCACGCGCGCGCACGATCATCGCGTCGACCTCGCGTGAACGCCCGTACGGCCCGCCCCGCTGCACGTTGCGCGCGAGCAGGTGGTCGGTCACCGCCTCGACGACCGTGTCCGGAATCTGCGCCCCCGCCGCATTGTCGAAGAACATGAACGGCCCCGCCCGCTCGAGCGCCGGAAACCGGCGGCGCACCTCGTCGATCGGGAATGCATGGTCAGGCATGGGCTCTTTTGGTCCTTGGTCCTTTGTTCTTGGTCCTTAGTCCGTCCCTGGTCCTTGGTCCGTCCCTGGTCCTTGGTCCTCGGTCCGTCCCTGGTCCTTGGTCCTTGGTCCGTCCTTTGGTCCTTGCTTCCTGGTCCGGGCACCAAGGACAGGGACCCTGACGGACCAAGTACGAAGAACCAGGAATCAAGCACGCTACGTCGCGCTGCCGCGTTTGCGAGCGTACATGATGGACATCCCCGCGAGGCACGGCAGGAAGGACACGACACTGTACTGCAGGCCGTCCACGAAAAACGTCGTCGCCGAAATCGCCAGGAGCGAGACGATGCCGAAACACGCGGCCGCGCGGTGCGCGGGCATCCTGATGGGCAGCCGCGCCAGCTGCTCGGGAGCGAGCGCCTTCCTGAAGCGCAGGTAGGTGAACAGGGTGACGATCCAGATGAAGAGCATTCCGGCCACCGCCGTGCCATAGAGGGTGAGGAACGCACTGGCCGGGGCGAACACCGCAAGCAGGATCGCCGAAGCCATTCCGGCACTGGCGATCGCGACGGCGCGGAGCGGTACGCCGGCGTGGCTCACGGACGCAAGCCAGCCTGGCGCATAGCCCGACCGCGCCAGCGACAACAGCATCCTCGTCGTCAGGTACAGGTTGCAATTCGCGCTCGAGACCGCCGCGGAAATCACGACCAGGTTCATCGCGCCCGCGGCATACGGGATACCGACCGCGGCAAACGCCCGCACGAACGGGCTGCCCGTGATCCCGCTACCGCCTTCAGCCAGCTGGTTCCACGGGGTCATCGTCAGCATCACGGAAATGGCGAGCACGTAGAAGATGATGAGACGCAGCACCATCGTTCGCATCGCGCGCGGGATGGACGTCTCCGGATGCTCGGCCTCGCCCGCCGTCACGGCGATCCCTTCGATGCCCATGTAGCTGGTGATGACGAGCGGATACCGGTCGCCAGCACGAGGCCCACCGCGATGAACGCCAGAATCGCGACCACCTTGATCAAGGCAAACCAGTACTCGAGCTCGCCGAAGACGCCCACCTGTGCGGTGTTGACGGCAACGAGCGCCACCGCCATCCCGACGACCCACAGCCACGGCGGAACACCGGGGAACCAGAAGGAGAAGTAGATCGCGACGGCAGTCACTTCGGCGCCGATCGCCAGGATCTGGACGAATGCATACGTCGCGCGCACGACGAACCCGAACCACGGCGACAGGTACCGATCCGCGAACACGCCAAAGGACCCGGCCACGGGGTGGACCACCGCCATTTCGGCGAGCGCGTAGCCCATCACGAGCGCGATCAGCGCGCCGATCGCATACGTCACGATCACGCCCGGTCCGGCCAGCCGGATCGTGACCGTGCTGCCCAGGAACAGCCCGACGCCGATCGCGCCGCCAATCGCCATCATGGCGATCTGGCGGGGGACCAGCTTCCGTCGCAGCCCCTCTTCGGTAGGAAGCCGCGCGGGTTCGGCTGAGAGCATCATGACGCGGGAGCATATCCCGTATGTCCTTCGGCGCGGATGGCTCCCTGCACGACCGAGACTGTGGTGCAGGCCTTCAGGCGACGTCGGCGATGTAGAAGTGATTGCCCGCCTCAGTTACGGCGCGAAGCAGTAGATGCGTCCCGCGCCGCCGCGGGGGGCGGTGTTCGAACAGTTCAGGTTACTGTGCGCGGAGTTCCACGACGACAACGCACCGGAGGTATCGCCATTCGGCCCCAGTCCGTCGGAGTGACCGACCTGCCCCACCGCCGTCGTGGAATCGGATGTCCAGTCGCCACAGGTCAATCCGGCCAGCAGCGTCCCGTCAGCCGCCGACCCCGTCATGATGTCGTGTTCGACCGGCGACGGCGATCCGGGCCACTGACCGTTAATCGGCTGGCCCTTTTCATCGATGAACACCGTCGAGTCTCCTTTTCGTGCGTGGAGCTCCGTCAGATTGCTCGCGACCGGGGCGAGCTTCGCGTTCAGCCACGGGCCGTTGCCGATGCGACTGCGCGCATCGGTCGGGCGATTGCCGTTGTCGGCGTCCCGCTCGACGCTGAGGTAGGCTCGCCAGGTCTTGTTGCCCGCGCCGGCGTTAGTCGCCAGGCTCTGGCACAGCGCGTCGGCGCCGCGCAGGCCGCCGATGTTGCCCGTGGGGCTCCGGGAGCTCGTGACGAAGAAGCTCATCGTGGGACCGCTCGGAGTCGGAGCGGCGGTGTTGCTTTTGGTGCAGGCAGCCGCAAAGGTTGCGGCGAGCGCGAGCGCGACAATGCGAGACGTCATTGAATCCACCTTTCCTGTCCAGCCCATCCTATTAATCGTGTAGGGCGACCCTTTCAGGGTCGCCGGTGTGGCGATCCTAAAAAGGGTCGCCCTGCATCAGCGCGGCAGCGCGAACACGACGATCGTCGGCGCGCCCGGGTTCCTGTCCACCCAGAAGTTCGACGGGCTTCCCGACGCGACGGCGATGTACTGCCTGCCGCCCGTGGCATAGGTGACGATGCCGCCGCCGATCGGGCCGCCCGTGTTGAACCGGTACAACACGTCGCCGCTCCGCGCATCGAACACGACGAAGTCGCCGGTCAGCTCGCCGGTCAGCAGCAGGTTGCCGGCCGTGGTGGTGACCGCCGCCACCATCGGGCGCGGTGAGCGGTACTTCCATTTCACGGCGCCGGTCGAGGCGTCGACGGCGGTGACCCACCCCTGCGCCCTCGCCGGCGGATCGAGATCGTTTCGACCGCCCATGTACAGCTTCCCCGGAATGTAGCGGACCTGTTCAAAGGACGAGAACGTCGCGCACCAGTCCACCGCCGGGACGTAGAGCAGGTTTGTGCCGGGATTGTACGCCGGCCCATTCCATTGGCTGCCGCCGAGCACGCCCGGGCAGGCACGCAGCGGCGTCGTGATCACCGGCGTCTCCGCGTTCTCGCGCGTCGTCACGGGCGTCTCGTAGAGGACACGATGGGTGTCCCGATCCAGCGCGCGCAGCATCCCGTCCTTGCCCGCGGTCGCCACGAGCCGCCGCCTTGTGCCGTCGACCGTCGCGCTGAACATCGGCGTCGCGTGAGTGACGTCCCAATCGTGCGAGTCGTTGGGCACGAGTTGACGATGCCATCGCAGCTTCCCGGTGCGCGCGTCGAGGACGACGATCGAGTTGGTGTAGAGGTTGTCACCCTGCCTGAGGTGAACGGGCAGATCGGGCGCCGGGTTTGTGACCGCGACGTGCAGGTCGCCGTTGTCGGTGTCGAGAGCGAACGTCGTCCACACGGCACCGCCACCCATGGGAATGCCCTTCGGGTTCTTCCACGTCTCGTACCCCGGCTCGCCCGGTTTGGGCACCGTGTTGAAGCGCCACACCGATGATCCATCGGAGACACGGAATGCGCCCACCCAGCCCTGGACGTTGTTCTCGCTGCCGGCCGGACCGATGAGCACGAGGTCCTCGAAGATCATCGGCGCCATCGTGAAGGTCTCGCCCTCAGCCGGCTTCGCCACCTGGCGCGCCCACAACTGCGCGCCGGTGTCGGCGTTCAGCGCGAGGAGGTAACCGTCCGGCGTCCCGCGAATGACGCGGCCATCCTTGAGCGCGACGCCGCGATTGCGCTGAAATCCGAGGTCGTCACGGGACGTCCAGGCATGCCGCCACTTGACGCGGCACGTCGCCGAGTCGAGCGCGATGGTGCTCGTCATGGTCGTCACATACATCGTGCCGTTGTAGACGATCGGCCCGGTTTGGAAGTTGTCGCGCTCGCCGACCTGAAACACGCACGCCGGCGCGAGACGCGCAGCCGTCGTGGTGTTGATCTCCTGAAGCGGCGAGAATCGGGTCCCGCTGTAGTCGTGGGCGGGGAACAGCCAGTCGGTCGAGCGTGCCGACGCGGTCAGCGTGGCCTGGTCGGGACCGCTGGTGGCCGGCGCCGCGCCCGCGGCGCCTGGAATGAAGGCCGGCGGAGCCGGACGCGCAGTCGCGCGCACGCCCTCTGCAAGAAGGTGTTCGCGGTCCAACTGCGGGGACTCTGGTGTCACAGCCGACGGACCTGGAGGAAAGCCGTTTGCCTTGAGGATGTAGGCGAAGACCGCGGCGTGATCCAGCGCCGACACGGAGTTGGACGCTCGAGGCGGCATGGTCGTCCGCATGATGAAGAAGAGGTCGGCGAGCGTGACGCGCGGATCGCCCCAGCTTGTCTCGAACCGGGAACCGGTCAGCGACGGCGCGGTGCCGCCCGTGAGCGTCGCGCCGTGACAGGCGGCACACGATTGCCGGTACACCGTCTCGCCGCTCGCCGCCTGCGCTTCAGTGAAAAGCCGTGGCCGTGGTGCCGTATTCGCGGTCTGGCTCGACTGCCCCGCGCCGAGGAGCGCCGCGGTCCCGGCGCCGACAACGCTGCTGAACACGACCGCTATGCGGCGCGCCTGGATCGCTCGCGTCTGGACCATGATGGCGCGGATTATACGCGCCCTGTGTTCAGCCAGGCACGTGCCATGGCTGGTGGCTGATGGCTAAGGGCTAAGGGCTAAGGGCGCCATCAGCCATGATGAGTTACTGCCTGGCCTTGAACGGGGTGCTGGCCATGGTTTTTCCCCACATGAGGGCCATCCTGCCGCCGTCGTTCGTCATGTCGACGAAACTCCACGTCAACTGATCGATGGCGAACGGCAGCGTGTCGACCTTCATCGGGATGCGGGCGACGTCCTTCTCCGCCGTATAGCCGTACGCACCCCAGAGCGCCGTCTTGTCCTGCGGATCGAACTTCTGCTGCGCCGCCCAGTTCGAAACGATCAGCGTCCACTGTGACGGCTTCAAGATGATGAAGAGACTGTATTCGCCGGCCGGCACGGTCTTGTCGCCGAACATGAGCGGGACTTCGGTCTTGAGTCGAGTCGTGACGTTCGCGCCGGCTCGCCAGACGGGCGGCGCCGGAAAGCCGGGGGCGCCCACATCGAGGGCGGCCTTGCCGTAGTTCTCGCCGGATCCGAACAAATCGCGTTCGCGCTGGAGCGGGCGGCCGTAGGTGATCTCGATCCATTTGCCGCCCAGATAGTTCTCGCGGCCGAGCGTGAACGCAGGACGCTGGCCTTTGGTCCATTTGCCGAGCACCTGCACTTGCGCCGCGCCGTCGGGGCTCATCGGCCGTGTGCCGGCCTGCGCGAAGACCAGCGCGCCAGTCGCCAGGAGCGGAACAATCGCTGCCATCGCTTTGCGTGTCATTGGTGTCCTCCACGAGTGCGAGTCGGGACACTGTCGCACGACACCTGAGGCTTTCGCAAGATCACCATCGACTCGCCGCCCACGCGCTCGGGTCAAGGTTCAACGTTCAGGTTCAAGGTTCAAGGTTCGTTCTCGGTTCGGGGTTCGACGTTCAAGGTTCGGCGTTCGGAGTTCTGCGTTCCGAACTGCGAACGGCGCGCTTGGAACTCAGAACCTTGAACCCCGAACGCTGAACCTCGAACCAGGAACCAAGAACTCCGAACATGAACGAACCTTGAACCCTGAACCCTGAACCCTGAACCCTGAAGCGGTCCATCATCGGGCGATCGGCACAACCTGCGTGCCCGTGAGACCGGCGCTATGAAGGCGCCGTTGCGCTTCCTCAGCGTCAGCGCGAGCCGCAAACGGACCGGCGATCACCTGTTGCCAGCCGTCCGAGACGCGCCGGCGAATCGGCAGACCGAGCGCCGCGACTTCGGCCGCCGCTGATGCCGCACGTGCGTCGGTCCGAAACGATGCGACCACAATATCGAAGCCCCCGCCGGGTGCCGTCGCGACGCCCGCGGACGGAACAGGAGCGGTGACCTCCGGAGCTATTTGTGTTCCTGTGGTCGCCGTCGCTTCGGGCACCGGCGAGTTGGCGCCCGCAGGCGCCGGGTCGCGTCGCGCGCCGGACCCGCGGGTTGCAGACGAAGCCGGCGCTGGCACGGAGGGAGGTGCATCAGCCACCGGCGGTCCGGCCGTACGAAGGCCGAACCAGACGGCCAGGGCAGCCGCGAGCGAGCTCGCGACCACGAGATACTTCGTCAAGCGTGGTGCCGCGGCCGGAAGGTTGCGGGTGCTTAACCCGTCAGGCACGGGCACGGACTCGTCAGCAGGTTGGAGGGTGTTGCCAGCCGCCTCGGATTCGGACGAAACGGCCCTGAACGATTCCTCGGGTTCGACCAGCGTGCCGCCTTCGGTCGCGTTCACACGTGCCGCCGGCGAGGCTGGCGCAGCCTGCTCTCCGACTCCCAGCGCGCGGGCTGCCGCCTGGATCAACGGGCCGTCGATGATGCGCAGCCGGGAAGCACAGGCCGCTTCGAGCGAGCGATCGCACAGCAGGTTGACCATCCGCGGCAGGCCGCCCGAGAGCACTGATACGGCTTGAATCGCGTCCGACGTGAACTCGGCGCCCGCGTTCGTCCCCGCCCGCCCGGCGAGGTCCGGTGTCGGCCCGGTCGCGCCGGGCGCCTCAGACGGCTTGCCGTCGCTGGCCAGCGCGAGCCGGTGCTGGATGTACTGCGCCACCTCCTCTCTGGTCAGCGGCGCCAGCCGGAACCGCCGCGACACGCGCTGCTGCAACTGACGCAGTTCGGGACGGGACAGCAGGGGCTCCAGGTCCGTCTGCCCGACCAGGATGATCTGAAGGAGCGTGCCGCCCTCGTCGTCGATGTTCGAGACCAGACGAATCTGCTCGAGGACGTGAGGCTGCAGATGCTGCGCTTCGTCGATGATGACGACTGCGTGCGCCTGGATCGGCGCGAGCGAGCGGAGAAACGCGTGCAGCGTCTGGATCAATTCGTGACGGCTCACGTCGGTGAGCTTGATCCGATCCTTCGAGACGACGCCGAAGTCCTGGAGCAACTGCTTCAGAAGGTCGTCGCGTTCGAGCAGCGGGTCGTTGATGAGCGAGAGAAACGTCTTGCGCCGGAGTTCCTGCAGTACTGTCCGGCACAGGAGTGTCTTGCCGCTGCCGATCTCGCCGGTGATGACGACCAGCGGCTCGCGCCTCTCGAGCGCGTAGGCGACCTGGGCGAGCGCGGCCGAATGCGACGCGCTCGCAAACAGGAATCGAGTGTCGGGAGCGAGGCTGAATGGCGCCTTGTTCAATCCGAAGAACGGCTCGTACCTCTCCACTCGCCCGGGTTGCTCAAGTGTAGTCACGGCTATCATTCTACGCACCGGGACCGGTAGAACGAACTCTCGTGTGAATTGATGAGGTATCAATTCTCCATGAGCGCCTTCAGTCTCGTGTCCTGTAACACTAGCGAGATCGGTCTGCAGCGTCACGAACTGGGCGTCGAGGGCGCCTTCCACCTGCTCGAGTGGCACGGGAGGCGCGTGCAGAATGAAGGGGTAGATGTTGGAGTTTCACGAGTCGTCGCGCGGCGCCAGCGGCCCCTGTGGTAGATTCGAGCCCATGAGAGCCGTTGCGATCTCATCGGCGGCGTTGACTCTGGCGACCGGTTTGCTGGCTGCCGTGCCGCAGTCGCCCCCGGCTCGAAAACCCATCGATGTCTCGACGCTCGGCCCTCAAGTAGGCGAGCGCGTTCCCGACTTCGACCTGAAGGATCAAAACGGCAAGAGCTGGACCCTCCATTCCATGATGGGACCGAAGGGGGCCATGCTCGTCTTCTTCCGCTCGGCAGACTGGTGACCGTACTGCAAGACGCAGCTCGTGGAGCTGCAAGGACGCGTCGACGAGATACGGAAACAAGGCCTCTCGTTGGCGGCGATGAGTTACGACCCTCCCGAGATCCTCGCGGCCTTCAGCCGTCAACGCGGCATCACGTTTCCGCTGCTGTCGGACATCGGGTCGGAGACGATAAAGCGTTACGGCATCCTCAACGCGGTTGCGGCCGAGGCGGTTGGTCCAAATGCGACGGATCCGGTTGTCGCCGCGGACGTGAAGAAGTACGTCTCGCAGGTGGGCGCGAGTGCTCGGATGGTCGGGATTCCGTTCCCGGGCACCTTCATTCTCGACCGCGACGGCCGCGTGAAGTCGCGCTTTTTCGAAGAGTCCTATATCGAGCGGAGCACGTCGTCGAGCATCCTGATGCGCGTCGGCGCTAAAGAGACCGCGGTTCCCGGCACGCAGCTGTCGGCCGGGCACCTCGACCTCAAGACCTATCCAGGCGAAGCGGCGGTGGCGCCGGGGAATCGATTTTCGATCGCGTTTGACGTAACGCCGAAGCCACGAATTCACGTCTATGCGCCTGGCGCGTCAGGGTACCGCGTCGTCGGCGTGACGATCACGCCGCAGCCGTTCGTGCGTGTTCTGCCGCTCGAGTATCCGAAATCGGAGATCTACTTCTTCAAGCCGCTCAACGAGCGCGTGCCGGTGTACGCGAAGCCGTTCACGCTCGTTCAAGAGCTGGTCCTCGAGGGACACCCCGAAGCGCAAGCGGCGTTGCGCGGGAAGGATTCGGTGACCGTTACCGGCGCTCTGGACTATCAGGCATGCGACGACAAGGTGTGCTTCAATCCGACGTCGATTCCCCTGAGCTGGACGCTCTCGCTGCGTCCGCTGATACGAGAGCGACCCACCGTTCCACAGTAGCGAGCCAACGTAGCTTGACCTCGCATGCGTGTCGCGATCGTCGGCGGACCGGGAATTGGAAAGAGCACGCTCGTCCGGCAACTCGGCGACCTGTACCACAACGGGTCTTACGGGGAAGGCGAGAAAGGCGTCTGGGATCCCCGGGTGCTCGAAGACATCGCGGCGGGGCGCAACCCTGTTGGCGTCACGATGTACTTCGGACGGCTCTATGACGCGAACTATCGCGACGCCGCGGCAAACGACCGGCCCGGCAAAGTGATCTTCTTCGAAGGCGCCCGCATCACGCTCGAAGCGCACATCCCGGAGTATCCGGAAGCGTACCATGTGGAGCTCCGGAAGGCCCTCGCGATCGGGGACACGTGGAACCCGGATCGCGTCATCGTCCTCACGTCGAACACCGACACGATCGAGAGACACATCAAGCAGAGGAACCGGCCGTACGAGAGCGCCGCGAACATGGTGCGGCGTTTCCGGCTGATCGACGGCGAATTCCGCCGCCTCGCGCCGCTCTACCCCAATACCGTCGTGATCGACCGCGACAGCCTGGAATTCCACGAGCGCGAAGGCCTCAACAGCATCATCGATGCCGCAGGGCTCCCGATGTTCCAGGAGATCCCCTACGAGAGGCTGGACCGTCACCGCGATGGTGAGCGACCGTGATGGAGAGGGCATCTCCCGCCGCGACCATCAGGGCCCTCAACAGCCCCGGCCAGGTGCTGTTTGCGAGCCTGATCGGCACCACCATCGAGTTCTTCGACTTCTACATCTACGCCACGGCAGCGGTGCTCGTCTTCCCCCGCCTGTTTTTTCCGAAGTCGGATCCGGCATCCGCGACGCTCGCCTCGCTCGCGACCTTTGCGATCGCCTTCCTGGCGCGACCGATCGGCTCCGCGCTCTTCGGCCACTTCGGCGATCGAGTCGGCCGTAAGACGACGCTGGTCGCCGCGCTCATGACGATGGGCGTGTCGACGGTCGCCATCGGTGCGCTGCCCGCCTACGGCACGATCGGCATCGCCGCGCCGCTGCTCCTCGCGCTCTGCCGGTTTGGCCAGGGCCTCGGCCTCGGCGGGGAATGGGGTGGCGCCGTGCTCCTCGCGATCGAGAATGCGCCGCCCGGGAAGCGCGCATGGTACGGGATGTTCCCTCAGCTCGGCGCGCCGATAGGATTTCTTTTCTCCGGCGGCGTCTTCCTCGCGCTGTCTGCCCTGCTCACCGATGAACAGTTTTTCGCCTTCGCCTGGCGCATTCCGTTTCTGGCGAGCGCCGTGCTCGTGCTGCTGGGCCTCTACGTGCGGCTCACCATCACCGAAACGCCCGTGTTTCGCGAAGCCCTCGAACGGCACGACCGGGTGAATGTGCCGATGCTCGTCGTCTTTCGCGACCACGCCGGTACACTGTTCCTCGGCGTCCTCGTGTCGCTGTCGGCATTCGTGGTCTTCTACCTGATGACCGTCTTTGCGCTCTCGTGGGGAACCAGCGCGCTCGGCTACACGCGCGAGCGGTTCCTCGTCATCCAGTTGTTCGCCATGCTGTTCTTCGCGCTCTTCATCCCCATCTCCGCCGTGCTCGCGGAGCGGGGGCGCCGCCGCATGCTGATGTGGGTGAACGTCGCCATCGGCGCTTTCGGACTGGTGATGGCGCCGTTGTTCGCGGGGGGAACCGCGGGCGCGGTGACCATGATGGTGTCGGGCATGTCGCTCATGGGCCTCGTCTACGGACCGCTCGGAACGGTGCTATCGGAGCTCTTTCCGACATCGGTCCGCTACTCGGGCAGCTCGCTGACATTCAACCTGGCCGGCATCTTCGGCGCGTCGCTGGCGCCGTACGCCGCCACGTACCTCGCCACGACCCACGGGCTGCATTACGTCGGGTACTATCTCAGCGCAGCCGCGGTGCTCTCGCTCACGGGGCTGCTCGCGACGCGTGAAACGAAAGACGACGTGCTCTAGCGGCTCGGCACCTCACGAAAAGCACGACGACGTTGAAAGCTCGAACGAGCACTGGTCCGCGATCGGTTCAAGGTTCACTGTGCAAGGTTCAAGGTTCGTTCTCGCGTGGTTACGAAACCCTTACGGCCTCCCGGCGGACCTGGGTATATAACGGTGCCCGAGCGCCGGCCAAATGAAAATCCCGGCGTGATCCCGAGTCAGTAGCTCGCCCGTACGGCGAGGAGGTCTGCATGACATCGAGGGTGACGCGGCGATTGATTTTCGTCGGCTCGATTCTGACGATCCTGGCTGTGCCAGTTACAGGGCACGCGCAGGAAGCGACGGTCAGTGGCACAGTAACCGATTCCACGGCTGGTGTGCTGCCCGGAGTGACAATCAAAGCGGTGAACGAGGCCTCTGGAAATAATTTCGAGGCCATGACCGACGCGCGCGGGGCTTATCGGATCGCGTTGCGCATTGGCAGCTACCAGATGTCACGTCCCCGAATGTGCAGTGGGCAGAGTCCGCTGCGACGATCGCGCTCATTACGGCAAATAATGACGGCCGCGCCGATTTTGCGTCGAACCCGTTCAATGGGCCTCTGCCCACCTTCGATCAGGCCACGAAGCTCTTCTGCTACGCAAATAACAATGCGCCCGGATGCCTGATCCGGGACCTGCAGGAATTGGCTCCGCCCCCGGGGAAGTTGGCGGAAGTCACGCACAGCTGGCAGAGCTCCGTCGGCATGGCACGGCAGTTCGGGAGCGACATGGCGCTCGAGGCCGACTACGTGTTTACGGGTTCTCGCAACGAGCATCGCATCCAGGACAACGTGAATATCACGTTTGATCCGACGACCGGCAGGCCCTTTGATCCGACGACCGGCAGGCCCTTGAATTTCAACGTCAGGGATGCGAATGCGGCTTCAGCGGCATTTCAAGCTCGGCAGCCGTGCGGGGGCCGATGGGATCGTGGAGCTGTTCAACGTGCGTGATCGTGCGAACTACGGGGGCTACGTCACCAACGAGTCAAGTCTGCAGTACAAGCAGGCGACGTCGAGCACGAATCTCTCCTACGCGCCACGAAGTCTGCAGCTGGGCTTCCGCATGACGTTCTAACAATCGTCTCTCGTGGCAGATTCTCGGTCGTCGCGCCGTGCCATCCGGGCGCCGCGCTTCGGGATCTCCACCGCGATCGAGACCCGGCTCCTCAGGCGCGCAACAGCGCGCGGCGCACGCGGACGAACATCTGACTGAACGTCGTGTGCTGTCCCGGCGTCGCCTTATCGGCGGCTCGGAGCGATCCTCGCCGCTCGCCTTCGGCAACGGGCGGCACATGATCCCGCCATTCGAGATGGTCATGGCCGACGATTTCGGCGTGCCCGCGGATCACCGCCTCCGCGCGGCGATCGCCCTGCGGAAACCAGCGGCAGAAGTCGTCGACTGTCGATTCGGGATCGACGCCGACGGCGTTCGAGTATTCACGCACGAAGGATCGCGCGTAAATGCCGTTCGGCCATCGCGAAAAGTCGTTCCGCTCCAGCCCTTCCCACAAGGCGGCGGGGACTTTCGTCGAGGTGGCGATTTGTTCGAGTGAGACGCCGCGTTGAATGCGAATGCGGCGAAGGTTGGGGCCGAAGGCAGCGCGTTCGCTCATGGCGCAACAAGCATTCGCAAGAATGCTACCAGCGGCGATACACGCCCGGATGGGTGCCAAACCGCGCCGGGTGCGTCACTTGCGCGATGTAGCCGTTTCGGTTCGTCGCGCGCCGTGTGCCATTTCGTTACAGACGATGACGATTCCGGCTCACCAGGAACGTGTTCACATTTCTCGAACACGCTCCTGGCAACGAAGATTCGCTCGCCGACGGAGCGTCACCCGGCGGTTTGAGGCCTCCACCAGCCGAGCTGACCCCGTGCGAACGAAACGGACGAGGTCGCGGCGTACGGTTTCGTTCCAGGCGAAGCTTCATTACGAGCCCGTCGGAGTAATGCCGCTCGGGCTCCCAGTAGCCGCGCTTCGCGCGGAACGACTTGCGAATTCGGACGTTTTTTCGCCGGCGGAGCCGGCCTACTAGGAGCGTGTTCACATTTCTCGAACACGCTCCTAGTCGAACTCTCGCCGGGGCGCGCTTTGTTCGGCGCCAACCCTGCCGGCCACGATGTCCGCGCGCGAGTAGTTCTCACCCTTGATCTTCGCGCCGGCGAGCCGCCGCAGCATCGCGAGCTGGCCGACGTGCGTCAGCGCGTCGGCAATCGCGCCCTGGAACACCTGCTCGTGCGGCAGGGCCAGCGGCGTGTCGGAGGCGAGGAAATCGTCGAACCGCGCCACCGAGGCGAAGAAGCGATCGACCTCACGCTGCCACTCGAGCGGTGTAGAGTCGGTCCACGCTTCGGCGCCCTTCGCCTGCGACAGCGCCCAATCGAAGAGATCGCCGATGTGCGCCAGGATCTTCGCGGGCGTTCGCGGCGACCCATCCGCGCTGTACGACGCGAAGCTCGCGGGCGCGCCGCGGATCGCCTTACCGCCGCGATACGCGACGGTCGCCACCGTGTGTCGCAGGAATGATCGCTTGTCGTCCATGTGAGTCTCCGTACCTTTTGCACGCAAAAGCGCGCAAAGCACGCAAAGACCGATCTGTCTTTGCGGGTTTCGCGGCCTTTGCGTCGATCGTCGTTCTAACGACTAATCTACGACTAACGACAAACGACTAACGACTAACGACTAACGACTATCGACTATGACCGACTATCAGGCTGCAGCACGTCACGGCGCCCTCGGCCTTCGCGACCTCGCTGGCCTCGACGATCGCCAGCTGAAGGCCGCGCCGGCGGAGGCAGTCGGCAGTGCGCGGAAATGATGCGGACACCATGATCCGATCCGCGAGGCGCAGCGCGTTCGCCGCCGCCGGTTCCTCGGGATCCACATCGACGAGGGTGAATCCGCCGAACGCGGCCCTGTCGATCCAGTCGCGGTTCACGAGAAGCAGATCGTCGTCCAGCGCGGTGGCCGCCGACTTCAAATGCAGGCAGCCGCGAACCTCCGTGTCGCAGACCGTATAGCCGCGGGGCCCGAGCAGCTGCCTCATCTGGGCGATCGCCGGGTCGTTGGTACGTGACGAACGGCCGACGAACACGCGGCGGCCGGCGACCAGCACGTCGCCGCCGTCCACGGTCCCCGGCGGCTGAATGACATGCAGCGGGCGATAGGCGGCGAGCGCCTCGGCGACCGCCGGCGTCTCCCGCCGCCGCGATTCCGCCCCGGGCCGCGTGATGATTGCCAGCTCGTCGAACACGACGGCGATGTCTTCGACGAACACCGAATCGGGCATGTCCGGGCCGGTATCGAGCCGCTCGACTCGGTAGCCGGCGTCGATGAGTGCTTGCTCGTAGGCCCGATGCTGCGCGCGCGCCAGCTCGACGTCGATCGGCACGCGCGCCACATGCGTCAGTTCGCACGCGCCGAGCGCCGGGCTGACGGCGCGGGTGATTGCCACTGCCTGGGGCATGCGCGCAATAATAGCCCGTCATGGCTAATGGCTAATGGCTAATGGCTGATGGCTGATGGCTGATGGCTCATGGCTCATGGCTCATGGCTCATGGCTCATGGTCGCTTCGCGCAACGCCGGTGGTGTCGGTCGTCGCGGCCCTTTCCCTCGCGCTCGGCATCGGCGCAAACACCGCGATCTTTTCACTGGTCAACAGCCTGCTGCTGCGCGCGCTGCCGGTGAAAGAACCGCGGCAACTTGCCTTGGTGACCGACGATGTGGCCGGGGGCGTCGAGGCGTGGACCAATCCCATCTGGGAGCAGATGCGCGACCGGCGCGACCTGTTCGACACCTCGTTCGCCTGGAGCACACAACGCTTCAACCTGGCTGCCGGCGGCGAAACGCAGTTCGTGGACGGCATCTGGGCGAGCGGCGGCATGTTCGAGACGCTCGGCGTGTCCGCGATGCTGGGCCGCACGTTCAGAGAGGCTGACGACCGCCGCGGCGGCGGGCCCGACGGCCCCGTGGCCGTGATCAGCTACAGCTTCTGGCAGCGCTGGTTCGGCGGCGCGGCCGACGCGATCGGCCGCGTCCTGAACGTGGAGAGGGTGCCCTTCACGATCATCGGCGTCACGCCGCCCGACTTCTTCGGGCCCGACGTCGGCCGGCAATTCGACATCGCGATTCCGATCGGGGTCGATCCGCTCATCCGCGGCAAGGAGTCCTTCCTCGATGCGCGATCGACCTGGTGGCTGACCGTCATGGTGCGCCTGAAGCGCGGCCAGTCGCTCGAGGCCGGCACGGCGGCGCTGCGCGGGATTCAGCCGCAGCTGCGCACCGCGACGCAGCCGTCCGACTGGCGGCCGAGCGATCTCGCCAAATACCTGAGCGATCCGTTCACGCTGGTGGCCGCAGCGACCGGCAACTCGCCAATGCGGCGCCGCTACCAGCAGCCGCTGATGACCATTCTGGTCGTCGTCGCGCTCGTGCTGCTGATTGCGTGCGCCAACATCGCGAACCTTCTCCTCGCGCGCACGGCGGCGCGGCGGCACGAGTGGAGCGTCCGGCTGGCGCTCGGCGCATCGCGCTGGCGGCTCGTGCGGCAGTTGCTGGCGGAGAGCCTGCTGCTGGCGGGTATCGGCGCCGCAGCGGGTCTGCTGATCGCGCGCTGGGCGAGCCGCCTGCTCGTGCAGCAGCTCTCGACGCAGACGAACACGGTGTTTCTCGATCTCACGCTCGACTGGCGCGTGCTGATCTTCACGACGGCCGTCACCGTCGTCACCGCGCTGCTCTTCGGCACGGCGCCGGCGTTGCGCGCGGCGGACGCCGCGCCGATGGACGCGTTGAAGGAGCACGGCCGCGGTGCGTCGAGCGACGCGCGCGTGAGCGTCGCGAGCGGGCTCGTCGTCGCGCAAGTGGCGCTGTCGCTCGTGCTCGTGGTGGGGGCGGGGCTTTTCATGCGAACGTTCAGCTCGCTGGCGAACCTGCATCTCGGATTCGATCGCGATCCGGTCCTGCTCGTGACCGTCAACGCCCAGCGTACCGACATCCCCGCCCCCGAGCGCCTGGCGGCGTACGAGCGCATCCGTCAGAGCGTCGCCGCGGCCCCTGGCGTGAGGGCGGCCGCAGTGTCCCTGGTCACGCCCGTGAGCGGCAGCACCTGGAACACCCGTGCGACGGTCTCGGGCGGCGTGCCGTTGCCCGAGCGGCAGAGCCAGTCGAACTTCAACGCGATCACGCCGGGATGGTTCGCGACGTTCGGCACGCCCCTTCTCGCGGGTCGCGACATCACCGATCGCGATCGCAAGGGCGCGCCGCCCGTCGTCGTCGTCAACCAGGCGTTCGTGCGGAGATTCCTGAACGGCGAGAACGCCATCGGCCACACGGCGAAACAGACCGGGTTCTATCCCGGCCCGCCGCTGGAAATCGTCGGCGTCGTCGCTGATGCGGTGTACCGATCGCTGCGCGAGCCCGTGCCTCCGACGATGTACGTGCCGCTGGCGCAGTTCGACGACAGCAGGCGGCCGGCGCCGCCGACTGTGAGCGTGAGCGTGCGCGCGGCGTCGGGCCCGCCCGCGCTGCTCGCGCGCGGCGTATCGGCTGCGATCGGCACGGTGAACCCGGATCTGGCGCTGACGTTCCGGCCGTTGTCGGACCAGGTGAACGCGTCGCTCACGCAGGAGCGCGTCGTCGCGATGCTGGCGGGGTTCTTCGGCGGGCTGGCGCTGCTGCTCGCCGGCCTCGGCCTCTACGGCGTCACGTCGTACGCGGTCAGCCGGCGCAAGACGGAGATCGGCATCCGCATGGCGCTCGGCGCCGCGCCCGGCGGCGTCGTGCGGCTCGTGTTGTCGCGCGTGACGCTCCTCGTCGGCAGCGGCGTGATTGCCGGCGCGGGCGTCAGCGTGTGGGCGTCGAAGTTCGTCGCGACACTGCTCTACGGTCTCGAGCCGCGCGATCCCCTCACGCTCGTGGCTTCAGCCGCCGTGCTCGCGACGGTCGGCGGCGTCGCAGGCTGGCTCCCGGCACGGCGTGCGTCACGCATTGATCCCGCGCAGGTGCTCAGGGACAGTTGAAAACATGTCATGGCTGATAGCTGATGGCTGATGGATCATGGTTGAGCGTGGTAACGTAGCGCCATCATCCATTGGCCATAGCCATTAGCCATCAGCCGTCAGATTTGACAGGGCGAAGCGAATGAGCGATCTCCGCCTCGCCGTTCGCTCGCTCCGGGCCACGCCAGTCGTCACTTCAGTTGCCTTGCTGTCCCTCGCGCTGGGCATCGGCGCGAACACGGCGATCTTCTCCCTCGTCGACAGCCTCGTGCTTCGCCCTCTGCCGGTCGTCGAGCCCGCACGGCTCGCAATCGTCACCGGCGGCGGGTCACCGAATCAGGCATATCCATACCGGACATGGGAAGAGATGAGGAAGCGCGCCGACGTCTTCGGCGGCATCTGCGCTTGGTGGGCGACGCGGTTCGACCTGGCG
>QHWJ01000072.1 GCA_003222535.1 Acidobacteriota bacterium
TGAGCGGAAAGAGGCGCGCGCCCTGGCCGCCGCCCAGAATAATCGCGAGGACTTCGTTGTTCATCGCCATGCGGATACGCAAAAGCCTACACCGTTGCATGACGTCCGTCTGCCTGGACGATATCGGGTACAATCCACCGGCTTCGGCCCCGGCGGGCGGGGCTTCGGGAGGGCGAGTGGCGTTCTTCAATCTGATTCCGCGCGAGGAAAAGTTCTACACCGAGTTTCAGGCGCTTGCCGACGAGCTGAAGCGCGGCGCCGGCCTGCTCGAGGAAATGCTCGCGCCCGATCGTCCCGTCTGGGACAAGGCCGACG
>QHWJ01000073.1 GCA_003222535.1 Acidobacteriota bacterium
CTCGCTCGACGACGTGATGGACGCGATCGACGCCTCGGCGGCGCTCGTGCGCCTCTACCGGCTCGAATCGGTGCGCTTCGGCGCGCGGGAGCTGGCCCGCATCATCACGGCGTGCACCGATCAGGTGCGGCTCGCCCTCGGCGCGATAGAACAGCGCAAAGGGGTGGCGACGCACGCGATCGAGATCAACCGCCTCGAGAACGAAGCAGACCGGACGCACCAGGAGGCCGTCAGCCGCCTGTTCGACGACGAGCGCGATCCGATCGTGGTGATGAAATGGAAAGAGGCGCTCGACTTCCTCGAGGATGCGACGGATCGCTGCGAAGACGTGGCGAACGTGCTCGAGGGCGTCATGGTCAAGCACGGATAAGTGCCGATGCTGGTTGTTGGCGGCCTGATCGGCGTCGCGCTGATCTTCGACTACATCAACGGGTTCCACGACGCGGCCAACTCG
>QHWJ01000074.1 GCA_003222535.1 Acidobacteriota bacterium
GGGCCTGACGGGGGCGATCATCTGGGATCTCATCACCTGGTATTTCGGGTTGCCGACGAGCTCGTCTCACGCGCTCGTGGGCGGATACGCCGGTGCGGCGGTGGCGAAGACGGGCTTTGCGGCCGTCGTCACGGGCGGCTGGACGAAGACGATCATCTTCATTTTTCTCTCGCCGCTCATCGGCATGACGGCCGGGCTCACGTTGATGATCGCGATCCACTGGCTGTTTCGCTGGACCCCGCCTTCCCGCGTCGATCGCTGGTTCCGGCGGCTGCAGCTCATATCAGCCGCGTTCTTCAGCCTGAACCACGGCGCGAACGATGCCCAGAAGACGATGGGGATCATCGCCGGCGTGTTGTATACGGCGCACTACATCGACACGTTCTACATTCCGTTCTGGGTCGTCCTCATCGCCTACACGGCGATCAGTCTCGGCACGCTCGCGGGCGGCTGGCGGATCATCCACACGATGGGCTCGAAGATCACGAAGCTGCAACCAGTTGGGGGCTTCGCAGCCGAGACCGGCGCGGCAATCGCGCTGCTCATCGCGACGCGGACCGGGGTTCCGGTGAGCACGACCCACGCCATCACCGGCGCCATCGTCGGCGTCGGCGCCACGCGGCGGGTTTCAGCTGTGCGCTGGGGCGTCGCGGGACAGATTGTGTGGGCCTGGATCTTCACGATCCCGGCCGCGTTCACGATCGCAGCGGCGGCGTACGCGCTGCTGCGCATCAGCGGCGCACAGTAAGGTCCTCGGTTCTTGGTCCTTCGTGCTTCGTCCGTCCGCGGTCCTCGGTCCTCAGTGCGCGGACCACGGACCCAGGACCAAGGCTGGACCACGGACCCGGAACGGACCGAGCACCCGGAACAAAGGACCAAGGACGTCGCGTTCGCGGCTCGTCCTTCGGCCCCTACGTCGGGAGCGTCAGCACGAATCGAGTGCCACCTTCGGCCACGTTTTCGGCGCGGACGCTGCCGCCGTGCAGCTCGATCAGATGCTTCACGATCGCCAGCCCCAGCCCCGTGCCGCCGGGATCGCGTGAGCGCGACTTGTCCACGCGGTAGAAGCGCTCGAACACGCGCGAGAGATCTTCCTCCGGAATGCCTGGACCGTCGTCGGACACGGCGAGGCTGACGCGGCCGGCGGACGGCGCCGCCTCGATCCGAATCGTCGTCTGCTCTGGGGCGTACGTAATGGCGTTCGCAACCAGGTTGCGCAGTGCGTCGTGCAGCTTGGTCGGATCCGCGCGGATCGTTTCGGCCCCGGGCGCGATCGTCACCTCGACGCGCTGACCTCGCTCCTCGGCGGCCGACGCCAGGTCCGCGATCACGGTCTCTGCCAGATTGCGCGTGTCGCAGGCGATGACATCGAGCGTTTCCTGGCCCGCGTCGAGGCGCGCGAGCCGCAGCAGATCCTTGACGAGCCGCTCCATCCGATGCGTGTGCCGCGCGATGACGTCCAGGAAGCGGCGGCTGTCCTCGACGCTGGCGTCGCCGTCGGACAACGCCTCGACGTATCCGCGGATCGCCGTCAGCGGCGTTCGCAGCTCGTGCGAGACGTTGGCAACGAAGTCGCGGCGGATCTGATCGACGCGCCGGAGCTCCGTGATGTCGTGCAGCACGAGGATGACGCCGTGCGCGACCGAGCCGGCTGCCGCCGCCGCCGTGGCCAGGATGGTTCGCGACGGGTCGCGCGGCGGGGAAAGCTGCAGCGCTTCCCGCGTCCGCCCGGAGAGCACGCCCCCGACCAGCGCCGCGATCGCCGGCAGGCGGATCGTCTCGACGTAGGGCCGGCCGACGGCCGCCTTCTCCAGCTTGAGCATCTGCCGCGCGGCGTCGTTGACGAGCTGCAGCCGTCCCTGCGGATCGACGACGATGACGCCCTCGGACATGCCGGCGAGGATCGCTTCCATGCGTCCCCGGTCACGCGCCTGTTGCGCAAGCTGCCGCCCGACTTCCTGGACCGATTCGTCCAGCGCGCGCGCGACCGTGCCCAGCTCGTCGTCGCCGAACCCGAGCCGGGGCGGCGTCAGGTCGCCCTGTCGATACCGGTGCGCGACCTCCGCGATCAGCCGCACGCGTCGACCGATGCGCGCGGACAACAGCCACGCGATGACGGCGCCGCCCAGGAGCGCGAGACTGAGCGCCGCGAGCGTCGCGGTGAGGACCGGTTGAAGCTGGTGCCGGACGTCGGTCAGCGGGAGCGCCACGCGGACGAAGCCGATGGCGGGATGTTTCACCGGCACCGCGATGTACAGCATGTCGATCTTCACCGTCGAGCTGTAGCGGCGCGAGCGGCCAAGTCCGGTCTCCCGCGCGGCGACGACCTCAGGCCGCTGTCCGTGGTTCTCCATGGCGGCGACGCCGTCGAGCGTTTCGGACGAATCGCCCAGCACGCGGCCGTCCGGCGCGATGAACGTGACGCGCGCGCCAATCAGCTGACCGAGACGATCCGCCTCTTCGTCTGGCTCCGAGACGTTGGCGAACGGCGTGCCGCGCGCGAGGAGATCGGCGGCCAGCCGCGCTTCCGCGACGAGCGTGGCCTCGATGCGCTCGTCGATCTGCCGGCGCATCGTCGTCGCAAACAGCGCGCCGGCGACCCCGAGCGCGATGACTGCGGCAGAAAAGGCCGCGAGGAAGAACTTTGTCTGAAACGTGGTGCGGCCGAGGGACGGCGTCATGGGCTATGGCGCAGGCTCGACGAGCTTGTAACCGAACTGCTTGACGGTGACGATCCCGTCGGCGAGCGCGGGCAGCTTCTCGCGCAGACGCCGCACGTGGACGTCCACCGTCCGCGTGCCGCCGGTGTAGCGGTAGCCCCACACGTCGGTCAGCAACAGGTCGCGCGAGAGGACGCGCCCGCGATGACGAAGCAGGTACTCCAGGAGCAGGAACTCCTTGGCGGTCAGCGTCACGTCCTGGCCGCCCGACGACACGATGTGGCGCTCGGTGTCGACCGCGATCGGCCCGTAGGCCAGCGTCTTGATCGCCGCCGCGGTGCCACGTTGCGTGCGTCGCAGCAGCGCTCGGACGCGAGCGACGAGCTCGTTCGGGCTGAAGGGCTTTGCCAGATAGTCGTCGGCCCCGATCTCGAGCCCGGCGATGCGCTCGGACTCTTCGGCGCGGGCGGTCAGCATGATGATCGGAATGGCCGCGGTCGCCTCGTTCCCGCGGACGACCCGGCACACTTCCAGGCCGTCCACGTGCGGCAGCATCAAATCGAGCACCAGCAGATCGGGCGGCCTGGCGGCAATCGCCTGCAGCGCCTCGCGGCCCGAGGCCGAGCGTTCGGTGGTAAAGCCCGCCTTGCCGAGATAACCGGCGATGAGGTCGGCGATGTCCGGATCGTCCTCGACGATCAGGACGCGTGTCGTCATGGCCGTCATTCTACCGGCGATGACGCGGTTGAATCGTAACGAGAAACGGCTGATGGCTGGATGGCCGATGGTCCATCGACCCTGTGCCATTAGCCATTAGCCATTAGCCATGTCAGAATGTCGATCATGCGCATCACCGTCCTGCTCGCCCTTCTCGCGCAACTCATCACGCCGGCGCCAAAGCCCGGTCACGCTACGATCCTCTCGTCGCCCCCCGAAGTCTCGGGGAAGGCGGGAGCGAGGCTCTCGCTCTTTGTCGACGTGGCGCCGAAACCCGGCATTCACGTCTACGCGCCGGGCTCGAAGGACTACATTCCGATCACGGTGAAGCTGAATCCGCAGCCGCAGCAGCTCAAGTCCGGCAAGGTGCTGTATCCAAAGGCCGAGATGATGACGTTTGCCGACGAGCGCGTACCGGTCTTCGACAAGCCGTTCCGCCTCACGCAGGATGTGACGCTGGACAAGTCGCTGAAGCCGGGCGCGACCGTCGCCGTCGCGGGGACGGTGAGCTATCAGGCGTGTGACGACAGGGTGTGTTATCCGCCGGAGTCTGCGCCCGTGACCTGGACCGTGATGGTGAGGTAACAACTCCTCGTCAACTCTCAACTCTCAAGTCTCAGCGTTGAGCGCCGACAGTTGAGAGTCGACAGTTGGGAATCGGGCCGACGCGAGCGCGAGCAGGGCGGTCAAGCCTGCTAGAACATTCTGCCGATCACCGGGTATCCCCAGACCAGACCGAGCGCCGTCGACACGCAGCCGACAGCGAGCGACACGCCGCGCCCGATCGCTCGATGGCTGCCGGCGTGCGCCAGCGGCCAGCCGAGCAGGCCCGACAACGCCGCCATCCCGAGCGTCGATCCCAGGCCGAACACCGCCATATAGGTGAGCCGCGCCGCCGTCGACGGCAGCGTGGCGACGACGAGCGTCGTCAGCGCACCGCTGCCGGCCAGCCCGTGAATCGCGCCGACGAGAAGCGGCCGGCGCGCCAGCGTCCACGTGCCGATATGGATGTGCGCCGGCGTGCCCGGGTGCAGGTGGACGCGCGAGCCGTGATGATGGACATGAGCGGGCCCCGCCGCTCCCTCGCGCGCCGCCAGATAAATCGCGCGCAGGCCGAGACCGACCAGCATCAGCGCGACCGAGAGCTCGAAGGCGTCGGACGCGCGCGCGGGCATCTCCGCGCGCAGGATCACGAGCACGGTGCCCACGGCGACCAGCGTCAGCGTGTGACCGAGCCCCCAGCAGACGCCGAGGAACGCCGCCTTGCAGCTGCTGCGCTCGCCGGTGACGAGCGTCGACACCGCGGCGAGATGATCCGGTTCGAGCGCGTGCCGCATGCCGAGCAGCGAGCCGAGGCCCGAGCTGGTCATGAGTTCGAGTACTGGCATGGTGATGGGCAACTATTCTAAGCCAAGGACTGCGGCGATCATTCGCCAAATACGAGGAGCGAGAAACTTCAAGATTTCAAGGGTGAACTGCAACACCCATCGGCGAAGATAACAGGTCGTGGCGTCAATTCCGAATGTGATGCTTGACGAGGACAAATATCGGAATCGCCGCCAACTCCGCGACGACGCAGAAGGCAATCGCCGCGTTGACGGAGATCTGATAGAGCAGGCCAATCGCCACGCTTCCGACGAACCAGAAGACGCCATAGCCCGCCGTGAACAGCCCATACGCCGACGCGCGATGCTGCTGGGATACCATGGGCGCCACCGCGGCTGGAATCAAAGACTCGTGCACGCCGATTCCCAAGCCCCACAGCGCAACGCCAACGAGAGCAGCGGTCGTGCCGCCCAGAAATACAAGGGGTGCGAAGCCTGCCGTCACAATCGTCAGACCGATCAGGATTGAAAACCCCGCGCGGTCGTACAATCGTCCGAGGATCAGAGAACCGATTCCGCTCACACCCATCGCCACGGCGTAGAACACCGGAATCAATCGGCTCGGCACTGAACCGGTGTGCGCAAAGTGAAACGCCATGAAGGGATAGTCCGCAAATCCCGCCGCCACCAACGTCGCGCCGGACAGATACCACCAGAACACGCGAGGAATGCCCTGCGTATCGAGGTTCGTCGGCCCCGGCTCCATTTCTTCTGGTCGGGGGTACACCCACCGGGCGATCATCAGGATCGCAAGGCAGATCGCACCGGGAATCGCGAGCGTGGCGAACGCCAGCCGGTAGTCACCGCGGCGCGCCAGCACACCGAAGACGAGCAACGGGCCAAACAGGGCGCCGAATTGATCGAGCGCTTCGTGCAACCCGAACGCCCAGCCCCGGCCGATCTGTTTGCCGGCATGCGACAGCATGACATCCCTCGGAGGGTTTCGTGTCGCTTTGCCGACACGTTCGAGCACGATGAGGATCGCAGCGGTCTTCCAACTCCCGGCGAGGGCGAGGAGAGGCACCGATACCATCTGAACCGCGTACCCGACAATCGTGATCGGCCAGAATTTGCCCGTCGTATCCGCCAGGCGACCGGACAACAACCGCAAGCCGTAGCCGAGGATCTCTCCAAAGCCGGTGATGATCGCAACGGCTGCTGCGCCCGCCTGGAGCGTGGCGAGATACGGCCCAAGGATGCTGCGTGAGCCTTCGTACGTGAAGTCGGCGAAGAAGCTGAGGATCCCGATCAACACGACGAACTTGAGCGCGTTCGCCTTGCTGTTCGTTTCGGCAGCGAATTCACCGTTGCTCATCGTGCTCCTTCTATGGTGACTCTCAGGCTTCCGCGGCGGCGGCGCGGACGATGATCAATTCATGTGCATGTCCGAGCAGGCGCTCGACACCTTCCGCCGGCACGTCGAGTGTAGGTGGGAGTTCGGGAACAGGGACTTCTCGAAGTCGGCTGCTAGCAAAAGCCAGGTCGTCGACGCGTTTTCGTTGAGCGCGCTGTTACGCCTGGGTTCCATGACTGACGCCGTGTTCCTCGCGATGGGTGTACCGGATGACCTCGACGTCGGAGATCGCGATCAGGCCTTCGAACACCATGGTCTCGAGCGTTGGCAGAAAAGCCTCGATCTTCTCAGCCGAGTCGATGATGCACACCATCACGGGCAGATCGGACGAAGTCAGCAGGTGCTGTCGATGGATCCGGCTGCTTGCGCCATATCCTTCGATGCCGCGGTACACCGTGGCGCCGGCGAGGTCCTGACGCCGCGCCGCTTCGACGATGGCCTCGTGCAGCGGCTTTCCTTGCCAGCGGTCATCTTCGCCGAAATGAATCCGGATCATCTTGGCCGCGCCGTTGAGTCTCATGACGATTGCTCCTCGGACTTGACGGAGGACTTCAGCCGATGCGTGTACTTGATCACGTCCACGTCTGAGAGCACGACAAGACCCTCCTGCACCATCTGTTCAAGGACCGGCAGGTACGCACGAATCTTCGCGTTCTCGTCGATCACGGAAAGCATGATCGGGAGGTCGCCGGAAAGGCTCAGCCGTCTTTCTTTGTGAAAACGACGATGTGCTCCGTAGCCGCTGATGCCGCGATACACCGTCGCGCCGGCGATATCGTTCGCTCGAAGGCTTTCCACGATCGCGTCGTGCAGATTCTTCCCGCGCCACTTGTCGTCTTCACCGACGAAGATGCGCATCAATGTGGCCTTGCCGCGCAACGTCACGTGAGGCAGCACGGGTTCAGGCGCGCGGCTCGTCGCCGCCTTGAGGATCGTGGTGTCCTGAACCTCGACGAGCCCTTCGTCAACCATCTGCAGGAGCTTCGGGAGAAGCTTGTCGAGTGCCGCCGACGTTTCGACGAATTCGATTTTGACGGGGAGGTTCTCGCTGAGCTCGAGAATCCGCGCCGTGTGCATGTGATGATCGGCGCCAAAACCCGCCACGCCCTTCGTGACAGTCGCGCCCGACACGCCGTGGTAGAAGAGGTAGTTCAGCACGGCGAGGTACAGCGGTTCGCCGCGGTGACGCACGCCATCACCCACGTACACGGTGACTTTCTTGGCCGGTCCTTGTGTGAGCATGAAGCCTCGCTCAAATGAGCCGTGTCAACGCCACGCCGAGCCAAAGCGCGACGTACCCGGCCAGCACGCTGCCGGCGACGTTGAGCCCGCCAACGAGCCATGCGCCGTCAGTGACGGCGCGAAACGTCTCCAGCTCGAACGTCGAGAACGTTGTGTATGCGCCAATGAAGCCGATAGGAATCAGGAAGCGCCAGTTTGGATGGACCAGTCGATCCGTCAACAGCGTCGTCGCGACGCCCATGACAAGGCACCCGGTGACGTTCACGACGAATGTGCCCCAGGGAAACCCCACGGGGACTCGAGCCTGAATCATCGCGGCCAGCTGGTAACGCGCAATCGCGCCCAACGCACCACCCAAAGCGATCATCACGTAGCGATTCAATCGACCTCCTTCACGGCGCGCCATCCGCAATGGCTTCGGTCACCTCGGACAATGGCGTTGCCGACAGTAGATGCGACGGCATGAAGAACGCATTCGCGATCACCGTTGGCACGACAGCGCTGCCGATGACCGTCGCGACGAGATACGAGTACTGCGCCTGGGAGATGATGCCGTGGTTGAGGCCAAAGAGCGCGGAAATCGTCCCGAATGTCAGGCCCGGGGACATTTTTCAGCCAGATCGCGAGCAGCGTGGCGATGAGCGCGAGACCGACCCAGAGCGACGCGAGAAACCACACGTTCTCCATGCGGGTGCCTTCATAAGGGGCAGTGTGGTGGCGGGGAGTACCGGCAGGCACTCCCCGAGCCGTAGCCCGTAGGAGTCATCTGCCGCACTCTTAGTTAGTTAGGTGGGGCGGTTAAGGGTGAACTCCAACACCCGTCAACCAAAGCTTAGCAAAACGTCTGCGCGACTCTCAAGCGATGGCCGCCACGCTTCATGCCCGACCTCGAGGCGATGGTGGGTGACGGGCTCATCACGCTGGAACGCGCGGAAGTGCTGCTCTATCGACCATCGCCCGGAGCGCGAAGGCTTTAGCCGAGCGTCAATCGCCATTCACCGGGAATTCCCCGCCGTTGGCCGAAATGCCCCGCCGATGTGCCACGCCCTCACGTAAGGTCACCTGGAGCGGATACACGCGGGCAGGTGATTATGACGACGCGCGATCTCGCAATGACGATGGCGGGGGTGGTGGCGGTCGCGGCCTGGGTCGCGGCGAGTGTGACGGCATGGCTGCTGGTGACGGCGCCCGCGACGATCGCCATGGCGATCAACGGCCACGACGCGCAGTCGCTCGTTCAGCTCGGCCTGAGTGCGCTTTACGACCTGCTGGTGCGCCTTGTCAGGTATCTCTGAAGCGATGGGTCGCAGGGTCGACGCCTCGTCGGTCCCTGGCGGAGCAGGCTCCGCCGCTGCGCCAGGGATTTGGAGCCTTTCTACGAAACGGCAGCTTGGAGTAGTCAGATGGAATCGCAGCCCAGAATCCGCATCACAGGCCAGCTGATCCTCGGCGTGGCGATCGCAACCGCGGGTCTGTTGTTTACGCTGAACAATCTTCATATCCTGCGCGCGCGGGACTATCTCCGGTACTGGCCAGCCGTGCTGGTGGCGATCGGTCTCGCGCGCATCACCCAGGCAAAATCGGCCGCCGGCATCGTCGGAGGCAGTATCTGGATCATGGTGGGTGGCGTGATGCTCGGCAGCAGGCTGGGCTTCCTGGACGTGAACATCTGGAGCTTATGGCCTCTGATACTGGTGCTGGTCGGCGGCCGCATTGTGTGGCAGACCTTATCCATGGACGCGCCAGTCGACCGGGGTGTGGATACCGGCTCGAAGGTGTCAGCTGTCGCCGTGATGGGGGGCTTCGACCGCAGGATCACGTCAAAGGAGTTCCAGGACGGCGAGATCACCGCCTTCATGGGCGGTGGCAAGCTGGACTTGCGGGAAGCCGCGCCTGCCGGCGGCGGGGCAGTCCTCAACCTGTTCGCGCTGATGGGTGGGTTCGAGATCATCGTGCCTGAAACATGGAGCGTGATCCTCGAGGTGACGCCGTTCATGGGTGGCATCGAGGACAACACGAGGACGCCGGCCAGCCCGACCGCGCCGCGCCTCGTGTTACGCGGCTTCGTGATGATGAGCGGCGTGGAGATCAAGAACTGATGGCAGCCCGGGACGTCTGACGTGCATCCGATTCTGGGCCGCGTGGAACGGCTCGCAGCGTACCTGGCTGCCTGGCTGATTGTCTGCGTCCTGCTCGCCGCGGTGTTCACACGTCTGGGACTGAGCTGGCTCGAGGCGCTGGCGCTGCTGTTGCCGCTGCTCCTCGTCTATGCGTTCGCCTGCCTCTCGGCGTGGTACGTGAGCCGCGCGACGCCGCTCAGAACGAGCAGCCTCTTTCGAGTACTGGCGTCGTCCGGTCTCGCGGCGTCGATCGCGAGCGGCCTTTGGCTCGGCCTCGCGCGCGCGTGGGTGGCGGTACTCAGCACGACGGACACCTTCGCGCCTGCGGCGGACCGCTACGGACAGCAGATGCCGCCTGTGTTTGCCATCGGCGTGCTGCTGTTCCTGCTCGCCCTGGCGGTCCACTACGTGCTGATCGCGTTCGAGACGACGCGCCAGGCCGAGCGGCGCCAGCTCGAGCTCGAGATCCTGACGCGGGACGCCGAACTGCGGGCGCTGCGGGCGCAGATCGATCCGCATTTCCTCTACAACAGCCTCAATTCGATCAGCGCGCTGACGGCCAGCGATTCGTCGGGCGCCCGCCGGATGTGCCTGCTGCTCGGCGAGTTCCTCCGCAACACCCTGGACGTCAGCGCACGCCAGCGCATTCCGCTGGCCGACGAGCTGGCGCTCGCCGAGCGCTTCCTGAGCATCGAGCAGGTCCGTTTCGGTTCACGGCTCCGAATCGAGCGGCGCGTCGACGCCGCCTCATCTGCGTGTCTGGTGCCGCCCCTTCTCCTGCAGCCGCTCGTCGAGAACGCCGTCACGCACGGCATCGCGCAGCGGCTCGAGGGCGGGGTGATTCGTCTCGACGTCTCGCGGACCAACGGGCATCTCGCCATCGTCCTCGAGAACCCGCGCGATGGCGATGCGGCGGTGCCGAGGCCGGGCGGTCTGGGCCTCGAGAACGTCCGCCGCCGGCTGACCGCCATGTTCGGCCGCGAGGCGAGTCTGGAAACACACGCCGCGGCGGACCGGTTCCGCGTCGAGCTCCATTTGCCGTGCTCGACCGGCGAGTGACGCGCCCGTGCCGCCCCTGAAAGTCGCGATCGTCGACGATGAGGAGCTGGCGCGGGCCCTGGTGCGCGAGTACCTGGCGGCGGTGGCCGATGTGGAGATCGTCGCCGAGTGCTCGAACGGATTCGAAGCGGTGAAGGTGGTGTCCGATCTGCGGCCGGACCTGCTGATCCTGGACGTGCAGATGCCAAAGCTCGACGGATTCGAGGTGCTCGAGCTCGTCGGCCGCGACGTGGCGGTCGTGTTCGTCACCGCGCACGATCAGTACGCGCTGCGCGCCTTCGAGGTGCACGCGGTCGACTATCTGCTGAAGCCGTTCAGCGCGGACCGGCTCGCCGCCGCGATCGAGCGGGCACGCGAACGTCTTGGCCGAGGCGAGCGGTTACCGGTGCAGGACCTGGCCGCCGCCGCCCGGCCCGCCCAGGGCCACACCCGGCGCATCCTCGTGCGCGATGGTCCACGGGTGCACGTACTGCCCGTCGAGAAGATCGACTCCGTGCAGGCGCAGGACGATTACATCTGCTTCCGGTGCGAGGGCAAAGAGTACTTGAAGGAGCAGACGCTCGCCCAGCTCGAAACGTCGCTCGATCCGGCGAAGTTCGTGAGGATCCACCGATCGTCCGTGATCAATCTGGATCGCCTGGCCCGCGTCGAGCTCGACGATCGCGACAACCGCATCGCCATCCTCACCGACGGCCGCCGCCTGCCGGTCAGCCGCGCGGGCTACACGCGACTGAGCGGGTTGCTGGACAAATAGCTCATAGCTCTCAGCTTTCCGCTCTCAGTCAGCCCTGAGCCGGTCCTGGGTGGGTCAATTTGAATTGTCCGCCCCGGAACCACGGCGACTACCAAGCCAGCCGGCCGCAATGAGAGCTGCGGCGATCACCATGGCACTCGATCGTTGCCCGAGAGTTCCCCACCCGCAAAAGGCGCGAAGGGCGTCCAGCGCGACAGGCCCGTAAAACGAGAATGCAACGAGGGCACATACGAGAAGATCTTCGTTGGTCGGATTTCGGTCCGTTAGCGGAGGCTACGGAAGAGCGCCGGTGGATCTCGCGGCTCGCTGGCGCGCGGCGAGATCCACCAGCCTCATCACGCTTCTCACGATCAGCTGCGAATCGCCCAGCGCAGGGGCAGTAGCCCACTGCCCCGTCTCCGCATTTCCATAAACGAGGACCCCGGTGTGGGGACCTTCGCGATTGTAGCGATCCCGCGCACCGAGCCGGCTGCGAATGAGCTCGATGTCGCGAAGGCTGCCCGTCAGGAAATACCAGCCGGGTTTCGTGTCGTAGCGCTCGGCATAATCCTTCAGCACCTTCGGCGTGTCGTGCGCGGGATCGACCGTCACCGAGAGCATGAGCACGTCTCGCCCGATGTGGTCGCCCATCGAATCGGAGACCTTTGCCAGATTGTGCGTCGTCATGTTGCAGCTGGCGGTGCAGGTCGTATAGAAAAAGTTGATCATCACGATTCTGCCCTTCAGCAGGTCGTCATAGAAGCGCACCGGCCGGTTGTCCTGAGTACGCAAG
>QHWJ01000271.1 GCA_003222535.1 Acidobacteriota bacterium
TGAGCAGGCGGAAGAAGCTGCGCATCATGAGCCCGGAGCCGACCAGCAGGATGAACGCCAGCGCGACTTCCGCCACGATCAGCAGGTCGCGGACGCGTTTCCGGGAGGCGCGGTCGGTCGATCCGCGTCCGCCGTCCTTCATCAGGCTGGTCAGCTCCGGAGACGTGGCCTGCAACGCGGGCGCGATGCCGAACAGCAGCCCGGTGGCCACCGAGATCGCGAGGGCGAACACGAGCACGCGGGTGTCCATCGCGATATGAGCCTCGCGGGCGAACGAGAAAGGAGGGACCAGCAGCTGCAGCCAGCGCATCGTGCCGTATCCGAGCAACAGGCCAAGAGCGCCGCCGATCAGCGAGAGCAGGATGTGCTCGGTCAGGAACAGGCGAATCAGCCGCCAGCGGCCGGCGCCGAGCGAAGCGCGGATGGCGACCTCCCGCTCGCGCGACACCCCGCGCGCCAGGGCGAGGTTCGCGAGATTGGCGCATCCGATCAACAGCACGAGTCCGGTGGCGGTCATCAACACGAGCAGGGCCGTCCGCATGTCCGTCCCGACGAGCGTGTCGGCGTAGCGCTCCACGATGACGCCCCACCCTTTGTTCGAATCCGGAAAATCCCGTTCGATGCGCGCGCCAATCGCGGTCATGCCGGCCTGGGCCTGCCGCAGGGAGACGCCCTGCTTCAATCGCGCGAACGACACCAGCCAGTGAAAATTGCGCGTCATGTTGGACGGCTCGAACGCGAGCGGCCGCCAGAGCTGATTGAACGCGCGGTCGAAGGCGCTTCCCGCCGGCAGCACCCCGACGACCGTGTGCGGCTCGTTGTCGAGGAGAATCGTGCGGTCGACGATCGAGGGATCCGCTCCGAACTGGTTGACCCAGAGCACATGGCTGAGGATGACCACGCGATCCTTGCCTCGCTGGTCCTCATCGGGAAGAAACGTGCGGCCTCGCTCCGCCTGAATGCCGAAGATCTCGAAGTAGCGGGCCGAGACCCGCGCCCCACGAAGCTGCACCGGATCGCCGCTCCCCGTGAGCGTCGCCGGGCCGCCGCTCTGGGCGGCCATGAAGTCGAAGACGGTGTTATCCGTTTGCCAGTCGAGGAAATTCAACGTGGAGATGCCGTTGCGGTCGCCGCGGGGAGGCTTCTCGAGGACGCGGACGATCCGATCGGCATCCGGGTACGGCAGCGGCTTGAGCAGGACGCCGTCAACGAAGCTGAAGATCGCGGTGTTGGCGCCGATGCCGAGCGCCAGCGTGAGGACCGCGACCGCTGCAAATCCCGGACTCTTCGCCAGGGTTCGCCAGCCGTAACGCAAGTCCTGGAATAGTGACGACACCGGAAGCCTCCTCGGATTGATCTCAACAGCCCGTGGTGAAAGTCTGGCTGCATTCGACGAGCGATGCATCCCCACGCCACCCCAACGCGGCTGCCGCGTTGTGGGCCCCGGCGCCAGCGGCGTTGCTCCTCCTTCAAATACTCCCCGTATTGCCCCCCCACCGCGCAAACCACGCGCGGCGGGGACCCCGGTTCTCAGTCGGTCGCGCCTTGCCGGCGGGGCGCCTCGCTCGTCTCGGTGCGACGCCAGACTTTCACCACGGGCTGTTAGACGGCTTCACGCGGTCGGTAGTTGTCCTGGCCGTGCTATCCGGGGCTGCTTTGGATCCGCGGCCCCAAGGTGGCGGTCTGTCTCTCTGCCGTGCCGGGACGCGTGGTTGGCTGCTGCATGGCCGCACGTCATCGCGTGCCCGCGTCGGGACTTGAACAAGAGGTCAGGGCGGATTCACCGCCCGTCACTTCCCTTCTTCGGCGCAACCATCTTGGTGACGCGGCCAACGCTCGTGTCGCCTGCATACAGGTTGTCCTGCTTGTCCATGACCAAGTAGCTGGCTTCGATGAACTGACCGCTCCCTATACCCATTCCGTTGCCGATCGCACCGAGCACCTTGCCGTTCCGGTCCAGCTTCAGGAACTGGCCGTCCTGACCGGTCGCCATCCACGGCTGGCCGCGCGAGTCGAAATAGAGGGCGCACACGAGGTTTCTCATCTGCATCGTTTTGAGGAACCTGCCGTCTCCCGAATAGACGACGATGCGATATTCCTCGCGGTCGCCGATCCAGACATCGCCGTTCGTGGGATCGACGGCGAGCCCATGGGCCGAGCTGAATTTCCCCTGTCCCACGTCGTTGCCGTACCACTGATTGATGAACCTGCCGTTCTTATCGAGGTGGATGATCCGTGCGGCGCCGAGATTGTTGGCCGGGTCATCTGAATCGGTGTCATTGGGGCTCTCATTCGCATGACCCTCGCCGATATAGAGGTCGCCGTTCGGAGCGAAAGCGATCATCACCGGCTGCCATAGAAGCCGTTGTTGTTTGGCTTCATTCCAATCCCCCCTGCGTCCCCGCTCGCCGATCGTCAGGAGAAGCCTGCCCTCGGGACTGATTTTCATCACGGTGGCGCCGTTCGCGGCGGTAATCCAGACGTTGTCCCCGGCATCGACGGCCATCCCGTGCGCCTTGTCCTGGTAGCCGGTCACGTCCTGGCCGACCTGAAGGATCAGCTTGTAATCCGGATCGAACTTGAACAGCTGCGGCCTCCCGGGGTCCGCGCGCTGAAAGACCCAGAGATTTCCTTTCGAGTCGAGGGCGACCGCGGGCACGCCGCCAGGGCCTGGAGGCAACACATATGGGTACGTGAACGTGTACCCCATCGTTTGTTTCCACTGCACGCGCTGCAGCGACTGGCGCGTGCGGCCAAGCCGGTTGCCGCAAACGGGCGACCGCCTGCATCCCGGCGTCTCCCCGGCGGCCGGCGCGGGAGGCGGGGCAACCGCGGTGCTGCCAGCCGCGCCGCGGCCACCACCGTCACTGCGGGGTGGCACGGTGACATGTCCGCCCGGATCGACGATCGTTCGTCCGGTCGGATCGGGGAATGACCCCTGCAGAAACCAGGCTGGCGTTTCCCCGACAGCCGGCCCCTCTGTCGGCGGCTGAGATTCGCAGACTCCCGGCGTCCCGCTGAGAATCATGCCGAGTGACAGAGCGACAACTCCAGCGAGATTCCGTCCCTTCATCTCAACCTCCCCAGACATCTTCTAAAGCCAATGTCGCGGCGTACTCGATTTCACAGTTACGATGACGTATTTCGTGACGGCGATCGGTGTCTCATTTCAGAAATACGACGACATATTTTGGCCACAGAGACACAAAGACACAGAGAAGAACACAATTCAGGTAGCGCGCTCGACGCGGCGCCGCGTAGCGGCGGGCGAGGCGTGCCAACCGCAAACGAACGACCACTGGACCGTGGCTCGGTCGTTCGTTTGCGGTCGGCGCGCCTCACGGCGCGGCCTGCGGTGCAGGCCGCCCGCGTCGAGCGCCT
>QHWJ01000075.1 GCA_003222535.1 Acidobacteriota bacterium
ATGTGGCACACGGCGCCGGAGTATCAGATCATCGACAACGCGTACAACGAGCCGCTCAAGCCGGTGCAGTACGCCGGCGCGAATTACGATCTGCATCCGCCGTTGCGCGATGCGACGAAACCGATCGGCTCGTGGAACCAGACGCGCCTGCTCGTACGCGGTCCGCATGTCGAGCACTGGCTGAACGGCGTGAAGGTCGTCGAGTACGAGCTGTGGAGCCCTGACTGGGAGCGGCGGGTCCGCGAGAGCAAGTTCAAGGACTATCCGAAATACGGCCGCGCGCGGCGCGGCCACATCGGGCTGCAGGACCACGGCGATCGTGTGGCCTTCCGGAACATCAAGATTCGTGAAGCCAGGAACTGAGGGTTACCGGAAGGCTGGTTGTCAACTCTCAACTCTCAACTGAGCGTTCAGCGTTGAAGCGTTGAGACTTGAGCCTTACGCTCTGGCATCGCCCTTGGACTCATCGCTCATCCTGAGCTTGTCGAAGGAGGAGCGCTTCGCTCGGGACAGGCCGCGAACGTTTTCTCGATGTTGTCCAGCACCGCAAGCGTCGAGCGAACAGCGGCGGCGATGTATCGCTCGCCCATCTCCAGCGTGGCCTTCCGCGCATCGCCCCACGTGCCCGATCGTGTCGCCCGATACACCGAGCCCGGCGAGCTGAAGAAGAAGGCCGTGTGCACCGGAGCCATGTTCACCGTGAATTCGGGGAAGGGTGGAAACTCCGCGTTCGCGCGCTCGAGATCGACGAGATCGCGATTGATCGCGAGTACGGCCGACGTCTCCGCGGCGTTCGCATGCAGCCCGTTCTCCAGGCCCGAGAACTCCGCGACCTCGTCCGCGGTGAGCCCGTCCCAGTAGTTGACGGGAAACGCCTTGACGCCGTTCGGCATCCGCTCGGCGGCGTCGGCGCACGCGTACGCGATGGCGTACGTATTGTCGTAGTGCCCGTTCAGGAAGATGATGCGCTTGAACCCTGACGCGGCGAACGACGCGCACAGGTCGGCGATGAGCGCCATGAAGGTCGGAATCCGGATGTGCACGAGGCCGGTAAAGCCGACGTGAGGATAAGACAGGGCGTAGCTGATCGGCGGCGCGACCACGGCGCCAATCTGCGGCGCCACGCGCCGCGCGACCTCCTGCGGAATGAGCACGTCGGTCGACAGCGGCCCGTGCGGGCCGTGCTGCTCGGTCGATCCGGTGGGAATGATAACGGTGTGATGCGACTCGAGGAACACCTCGACCTCGCGGTTGGTCATCTCGCCGAGAAACACCGTGGAAGGTTTCATAGCAGGTATTGATCGTATCCGGCTTCGACCAGCTCTTCGTACGCGCGCCACACATCGTCGGGAATGTCCTGATGAATCTGAAAGCCCTTCTCCGGATACAGCCGTATCCGCTGCAGATCTCCCACCATGATGCCGACGATATCGCTCGGCGAGAGCGCGTCGTGCGAGCACTCCCGCAGATAGTCGTCGAGCGAGATGCGCGGCGACGTCACCCGCACCGGTTTTTCAGGCCACACCTTCCTGAAGGTCGCATAGCTTCGGCGTTCCATGTACGGCTTCTGCACGACGATGAACGTCCGGGGATCGAGCCCTTTCTCGGCAAGCAGCTGTCTCGTGAACAGGACGTTCTCGCCGGTGTTCGTCGACCTGTTTTCGACGAGAATCCGCTCCTTCGGCACGCCCATTTCGATTGCGATGCCGGCGAACCGATCCGCTTCCGGCTCGTGCCACAGACGCCGCGTGATCGCTCCGAGCCCGCCGGCGAAGATCAGCAGAGGCGCCCACCCCTGCAGGAAGAGCTCGGCGCCACGCGCCGCCACAACCTTGTCGTGGCTGCAGAGGACCAGAATCGCGTCCGCCTGCGACAGCTGATGATTGAGATGATGGTAATCCCAGAGTTTCTCGACAAGCGCATGGATCCGATCGTCCATCAGCCCGCAGGACCGTGCGACACGGGGGCCCATCACGACGCGAGATCCAGAGCGACGACCGTATCGATCGGATCGACGGCGTCCTCCGGGATCTTCACGACCACGCCGAAATCGAACTCGGAGAATTCAGCAGCGCGCCCGGCGCTCAGGAACCGGGCGGCGCGAACCTTGCCGCCCGGCGGCGGGAGCAGCACCGCCCCATCCGGCGCGTCGAGCACGTGCACGTACACTCGGCTCTCTTTCCGCGTCGTCACGCCCCAGGCGTGTGGCGCGACGGGTCCACCGCGCGTGCCGTAGATCGATTCGCCGTTCTTCGCCAGCCACGCCCCGATTTCCTGCAGCCGTGTCACGAATTCCGGCTGGATGCGGCCGTTCGGCATCGGGCCGACGTTCAGCAGAAAATTCGCGTTCGATCCGGCCGCCCGCACCAGATAGCGGATCAGATCGCGCGTCGACTTGTACCGCCGGTCTGTGATGTTGAAACCCCACGCGCCGTTCATCGTCTCACACGTTTCGAGCGGCAGATCGCCGATCTCGGAGTCCTTGTTGAACTCGGCCGTCCTGCCGCCCGGCAGATCCTTCTCGAACATCTGGAAGTCCTCGCCCGGGAACGGACGCCGATGATGGTTGGCGCCGATGAGCGCCTGCGGCTGGAGCTGGTGGATCAATGCATACGTGGCGTCGAGCCGCCACGGCGCATCGGGCCGATCCCACCAGCCGTCGAACCAGATGCCGCCGATCTCGCCGTAGTTGGTCAACAACTCGCGCAGCTCCCCGTTCATGTACTCGATGTACCGCGACCACTCGCCCTCTTCCGGCCGCCCGGCGTCGCGGCCGGTGCGGCCGCGCGGAAAGTAATCGGGGTGATGCCAGTCGAGCTGAGAGTAGTAGAAGAACAGCTTGAGGCCCTGCTTTCGGCACTCCTCGGCGAGCGCCTTGAGGACATCTTTCTTGTACGGCGTTCGCGCGACGATGTTGTAGTCGGACACCCTGGAGTCGAACATCGCGAAGCCGTCGTGATGCTTGCTCGTGATGGTGATGTACTTCATGCCCGCGGCCTTCGCGAGCGCAACCCACTCGGCCGGATCGAACGCCACAGGATTGAACTGCGCCGGCAGCTTCTCGTAATCGGCGATGGGGATTCTCCTGTTGTTCATGACCCACTCACCGTCGCCGAGCACGCTGTAGACGCCCCAGTGCACGAACAAGCCGAAGCGCGCGTCCTGGAACCAGCTGCGCGCCGCCAGGTTCGCCGCGCTCGGGCGATACCCTGTCTGGGCGCGCCCGCGCTCGCCGATCGCCAGCGCTGCCGCGCACGCCACCAGCACCATCGTCACCCGTGTCGGCTGCTTCACGGTCGGATCCTCCTGCACGCTCGCCTGAAGGCTTCGCGCTCCGAATGCCGCTCGACTGAACAGCATGTGAAAAAACTTCGGTAGTGTCCGCCTTTAGGCGGACTTTATCGAGTCCGGCTGAAGCCGGACACTACCAGAGACTCGGTTTTTTCACACCCTCTTTAGCCGGGCCGCTCAGACCGGCTTCTGCCATGCGAGGAATCGATCAACGCGGGCCGCGAGATCCTTCAAGTACTCGGTGTCGCCACCGGTGACTTCCGTCGTGAAATAGCCGCGATACCCGACCTCGTCGAAAGCGCGCCGTACGTCGAGCCAGTCGATGTCGCCGTCGCCGAGGTTCGTCCAGGCGAAGCGGCCGTTCGGCCGATCGAGGTGAAAGTCCTTGAGGTGCACTTTCGCGATGCGAGCGCCGAGCGAGCGAATCCAGTCCTGGGGGTACCCGTAGAACACGACGTTGCCCACGTCGAAGTAGGCTTTCAGCCACGGCGAGTCGAGCTCGTCGACGTAGCGGGCGAACTCCAGCGGGCTCAGGAGGAACTTGTTCCACACCTCCTCGACGGCGACAATCACCTTCAGCTCGCGCGCGAGCGGCAGCAGCCGCTCTCGTATGACCTGCTGCGATCTCGTCCACGCGTCACGGTACGAGGTCGTCTGGTCGACGACGGCCGGCACCAGCAGCACGGCGTCGGCGCCCCACAGCGCCGCATTACGGAGCGATGTGTCCATACCGGCCACGCTGCGGCTCACGACGGCGGGGTCGCTGCTCGACAGCGGGAACCGCCAGTGGTCCATGTTCATCACGGAGTGAATCCGCAGCCCCGTCCTTTTTGCTGCGTCCCGAACTTCCGCCGCCTCGTCCTCGCGCACGACCGTTTGCATCTCGATCGCGTCGAACCCGGCGTCCCGCGCGACCCTGAAGCGCTCCGCGTACGAGAGCTCCTTCGGGAGCATCGAGATGAGCACGGCCTTGCGTGGTGCGGTCTCGGCAATGGGACGCGCCGACGTCGCAACAACGCCTGCGGCGATCGTCTGCAAAAAGGTGCGGCGATCCATCACACGTCGCCTGCACGCAGGCGTTCTTTCAGATAGTCCATCGTCCGCCACGCCATCGCGAGAATGGACCAGGTGGTGTTCTGGGTGCCGCCGCAGACGAACGGCGCCGCGTCGGCGATGTAGACGTTTTTCGCGTCGTGCAGCCGGCAGAAGCGGTCGGTGACCGACGTCCGCGAATCGTCGCCCATGCGCGCGGTGCCGATCTCGTGAATCGACCAGCCGGGCGGCAGCGGCTCCCGCTCGATCTTGATGTCCTCGGCGTGCGCAGCCGTCAGCATCTCCTCGATCGAGTCGGCCATGTCCCTGGCCATTTTCAGCTCGTTGTCGCCGAATCTGTAGTCGAATCGCAGGACCGGGATGCCCCACGCGTCCTTCACGGCCGGATCGAGCGTGACGCGGTTCTCCTTGCGCGACAGCACCTCGCCGAAGCCGCCGAAGCTGATGATCGCGGGATAGTACTTGCGCACGCTCGACTTGAACGCCTTCCCGTAACCCGCGATGTCGTGCGCCATGCTCGGGAACTCGGCGCAACCGCCGCCGCCCTGGAAGTGGTAGCCCCGGATGAAGTCGGGATGACGATCCGTGACGTTGCGAAACCGCGGGATGTATGGCGCCACCGGACGCCCATCGTCGAGCGTCGCTTCGGTCCCGATCCGCGCCGGGATGTACCCGCTGCCACGGATGCCCATGAGGTGCTCGCTCAGATAGCAGCCGAGCACCCCCGACGAATTCCCGAGGCCGTTCGGATGCGCGGTCGATCGCGAGTTGAGCAGGATACGCGTGGTGTCGAGCGCGCCTGCACCAAGCACGACGACAGGGGCCTTGAAATCCATCACCTCGCGCGTATTCGCGTCGATGACGCGCACGCCGGAGGCTCGGTTCGCCGCCTCGCCGACGAGCACTTCGGACACGATCGAGTAGGGCCGCACCGTCAGATTGCCGCTGTCGCGCGCAGGATAGATGAGCGCCGTCGGCGAGTGGAACGCCGCCTGGATGTCGCATCCACGGCCACATCGGCCCCGTCCGGCGCAGCGCGCGCGGTACTTGTTGTTCAGGACGCCGTCGGTCGTGACGCCCGCCCGGCCTGGAATGTAGTGGCGCCCCATCTTCGCGATGGCGCGCTTGAACGCCACCTCGACGCAATTGAGCTTCGACGGCCGCTGAAACACGCCGTCGGGCACCTGCATCAGTCCTTCGTTCGTTCCGGAGCATCCGAGCAGCACGTCGACCTTGTCGTAATACGGCTTCACGTCGTCGTACGAGATCGGCCAGTCGACGTCGAAGCCGTCCCGGCTTGCGGCGTTGAACTGCAGCGGCCCGTACCGCAAGGCGCCGCGGCCCCAGAAGTTCGTCTTCCCGCCGAGGATGCGCGAGCGCACCCACGCGTACGGCGTCCCGGTCGTCGGATGCTGACGCTCGTCCACCACCCAGTTGCGTGTGAACCGGTTGCCCGCGTACGACATCACCTTCTTGTGCTTCTCGAACGCGGGGTTGGATCCGTACGGGCGATCGAGAAAGCTGTACTCAGCGACATCGATCGGGCGCTCGCCGGGGGGCAACCGGTTCCGGCGCATCGACGCATAGGGCCACTCCATCGTCCGGTACTCGGTGCGAACGTCGATCATGCGGCCGGCCTCGAGCAGCAGCACCTTGACGCCGGCCATCGCAAGCTGGAACCCCGCCATCCCTCCCGCTGCCCCGCTGCCGACGACGATGACGTCCCAGCGATCGCTGCCCGGTTTGATCGAGTCGGCGAGCCGCGCCGACTCCTCCAGTGCGCGGGTCAGATTGACGTTGAGGGTGGGATCAGTTTGCATCATGTCAAGTCCGAAGTCTGAAGTCTGAAGTCTGAAGTCTGAAGTCTGATCTGTCACCTGTGTCTCCGGTCGCGACGTCCGAAGGTCTGAAGCCTCAACTCTCAAAGGTGTTTCTGCCCGCAGTGCGGGCAGTCCTTGCCCTCTTCTGTCTGGCAGCCGACGAACTCGCGGAGGAACTGATTGCCCTTGTACCGCAATTCCTCGTGGATGCCGATCTTCGACGTGTAATAGCCGCGGATGGTCGCCTGCTTGGCCATCACGAAGAAGGTCTCGAGCGGGGTCTCGGGCGCGCGCTCGTTGCGGCTGATCTTCTGGAGGATGGCGTCGACCTGACCGGCGCGAAGCCGGCTGAACGGCGCACGGAACCGCGACGTGGCTTCGGCGTCGAGCGCCGCCAGGCCGCCGAACCACTCCAGCGTGACTTCGCGGTCGGCCTCACCGAGCAGCAGGTCGATGTAGTCGGCCACGCGCGCCTGCTTCGCGCCCGGAGACCGATCGTCGGTTGGAATGATCGCGTCGACGAGCACCTCGAGGGCCTCGAACTGCGACGGCGAGAGCACCTTCGGCTCCGGCGGCGCATTTGTCTCCTGGATGCGAGCGAACGCGATCAGCCCTTCGTCGGAGAGCCACGGTAAGGCCGCGACCGTGCCGATGCCGGCGCCTATCGCTTTGAGCGCTGTCCGCCGGCTGACCTGTGCGGGAGTGGACTCTTCGGCATTCTGCATGGGCACATCATGCGCCGAGGCACAGCCGCAATCAAGAACCCGCAGAGAAAAATGCTTAAGCATTTCGTCACAAGGTAGCGCCGCTCACGGACGTCCCGTGCCGCGGCGCAGCGTCACCAGTCGGTCGCCGGTGAGGCCGGTCCAGCGCTCGCGCTGGCCGTCGGGCCACTGGACGACGACCGCACCGACCGCCGCCGACGATCCGAGTCCGACGTGCACGCGCACATCGCTCGCCGAAAGATAGCTGCCATCGGTCCTGACCCGTCGCCAGAGGGTCGGGCGTCCCGTGCGCTCGACGCCGACCCAGGCGCCGATCGCGAAGCGGTTGCCGGGCCGCTGGTCGAGGCGGATCTGCAGCCAGTGGCTCCGCGCCGCCGCCTGATTGAGCAGCAATCGCGCCGGTCCGTTGTTGTTCGTGACGACGATATCCACGTCGCCGTCGTTGTCGATGTCGCCGAATGCGGCGCCGCGGCCCGTCTCCGCCCGGCCGAACGCCGGGCCCGCGGCGGCGCTCGTCTCCTCGAACTGCCGGCCCGCCAGGTTGTGGAACAGCTGATTCCGCATCCTGTATGGCGACGGCTGTCCACGCTGCGCCTCGACGATGTTCACGGCGCCGTTGGCGGCGAAGAGATCGGGCCAGCCGTCGTTGTCGTAATCAATCCAGTCGGTGCCGAATCCCGTGAACGCCGCGGTGAACCGGGCCAGCCCCGAGCGCGCGCGCGCATCCTCGAAGTTGCCGCGCCCATCGTTCACGTACAGCACGGACGTCTCGCCGACGATGTTGGTGACGAACAGATCTTCGTCGCCGTCGAGATCGAAGTCGCCCGACGCGATGCCCATGCTGCCCTCGGGATTGCCCGCCGCGCTCAGCGCCGATCCCGAGATGAGCCCTTCGTCGACGAACGTCCCGTCGCGGCGGTTGATCCAGAGCTGGTTCGCCCCGCCGTCGTTCGACACGTAGAGATCGAGCCAGCCGTCGCCGTTGTAGTCGCCGGACACGACGCCGAGCCCCGCGCCGTCCGCCCTGGTAATCCCCGCGCGCTCGGTGACATCGACGAAATGGCCGCGGCCATCGTTACGAAACAGACGGTCGGGCACAGGCCGGTACGCGCGAGGGCTGCAATAGTCGCGGGCGCCGACCGGATCGCTGCACTGCCTGTTGGCGCCGGGTGTGAAGTCCACGTAGCGGGCGACGAAGAGATCGAGATAGCCGTCGCGGTCGTAGTCGAAGAAGGCGGCACTGGTGCTCCACAGCGTGTCGCCGACGCCCGCCTGCCTCGTCACGTCGGTGAACGTGCCGTCGCCGTTGTTGTGGAGCAGCGTCGTCGCGCCGAATGCCGTGACGAAGAGGTCCAGGTAGCCGTCGTTGTCGTAGTCGCCGACCGCCGCGCCCATGCCGTAGCCGCGCACCGAGATGCCGGCCTGCTTCGTGACATCGGTGAAGCGAAGCGTGCGCGTCCCGTCGGGCGACACCGTGAGATCGTTGCGAAAGAGGTGGCAGGCGGCAGGCGCGCTTCCGCCGGCATCGATCGCGCCGCTCTGGACGAGGAAGACGTCGAGGTCGCCGTCGTTGTCGAAGTCGAACAACGCGACGCCGGCGCCCATCATTTCCGGCAGATAGTACTTCCCGGTCGCGCCGTTGACGTGCGTGAACACCAGACCGGTCGCGGCGGCCGATTCGACGAAGAGCGGGTCGGATGCCGAGGGCGAAGGCCGAGCACCGCCAGCCGTCGTGAGCAGCGCGAGCAGCGCGAGGGCCGCCGCCGTCACCGCGCTCGTGGTGAGCCCTTCGACTCGTCCTTCGACAAGCTCAGGACGAGCGTATCTATGCGCACGTCTCAGCCAACGGCTGCTCATTTCAACCGCGCCAGATCGCGCTCGATCGCCGCCGCGAGCTCCCGTTGGCCATGCTCCAGGGCCAGCTGCTTCGCGTCGGTGGCCCACTTGATGCCTTCGGCCCTGTGGCCAGCCCTCACGTGCGCAGTGGCGAGCGCGAACAGATATCGCGGCACTTCGGCGTCGCGCGGCTGAATCAACTTCTCGAGTTCGACAATTGCCTCGTCGGTCCGCCCGAGCGCCAGGAGCATGCGTCCCAGATTGAACCGCCCGAGCCGGAACGCGGGTTGACTGTCGACGGCCTGGCGATACGCGGCCGCCGCCTCATCGAAGCGACGGTCGCGCTCGAGAATCTGTCCGAGGTTGTTGTGCGCCAGCGCGTGACGGGGATTGATCGCAATCGCCTGCCGGTATGCCTCGGCAGCTGGCCCCCAGCGTTCCTGAAGGCCGAGCAACACACCGTAGTCGTAGTGCGCCTCGTCCAGATTGAAGCCGATGGCGACGACCGCCCGGTAATGCTGTTCGGCCCTGGCCCAGTCCTGTGTGCGGCCGTACAGCGAGATCAAGTTCACGTGTGCCTGAGCGATCGACGGATCGCGAGCGAGCGCCGCTTCGTGCGCCGCGATGGCGCCCGCGAGATCGCCGGCGTCGGCGAGCTTGAGCCCTCGCTGCAGATTCGTCTGCGCATCGTCCCTGAGCGCGGTCACCGTGGCGAAAACCGAATCATTCTGGGCGGGCCAAATCGGACCGTACTGTGCGTTCCGCTCGAGGGCGCGCTGCGCATCCTCGCGGCGCCCGAGCGCGCGATACGAGAGCGCGAGCGCGTAGTACGCGGCGCCCCACTCGGGGAAGAGTGCGACAGCGCGCTCCAGATGCGTGACGGCCGCGCCGTGCTGACCTTTGGCCGCCGCGATTCGTCCGAGACCGAGCTCGGCGGCAGGCTCGGACGCCGGCTCACGGCGCAGCGCCTCGAACAACGGCTCCGCCCGATCGAGGCTGCCCGACTCCAGCAGCGACTCGGCGAGCTTCACGCGCGCCGGCAGATAACCGGGCGACCGCTGGAGCGCCTCGTCGAAATGCCCCGCGGCTTCCGCGTGTCGAGCGAGACGCTGCAAGGCGAGCCCATCGAGGTATTGCCATTCGAACGCACGAGGCGCCAGCGCCTGCGCCCGCACATAGGTGTCGTGCGCTGCCCCCCATTGATCCCACGCGTGCAGCACCCGCGCGAGCGTGCCAACAGCTTCGGCATCGGTCGGTCGCGCCGTCGCAATTTGGTGGGCACGTGAGACCGCTTCACGCGCGGCCGGCGGGTAGGCGTCGAGGGCGAGCTGAGGAAGCGGCGGCAGGTCGATCTGCGCGAGCGACAAGAAAACCACGCTCGCGCAAACGATTGCGGAATGCGGAATGCGGAGTGCGGATTTCAATCCGCAACCGATCCGCAATCCGCAATCCGCAATCCGCAATGGCTAGAAGGCGAACCGCACGCCAAGGCGGATTTGCCGTTCCACGTACGCGGCGTTGGTCAGCGCCGTCCCGCCCGCGATGCCGGTGATCTGCCCGAACGTGCTGGAGGTGAGATTCCCGTTCGGGTTCGCGAAGACCGGAACATTCAAAATGTTGCTCGCTTCGATTCGGGCCTCGAGCCGTCTCTGGCCGCCCATCGGGAACGATCGGAACAGCGACAAATCGAGGTTGTAGCCACCCGGACCGTAGAACTGATTTCGAAAAGTGTTGCCGATGCGGACGCCGGTCGGCTGCTTGAACTGAGTGGTATCGAACCACGTGCCGGCCGAGCCGATCTTGTCGGTGATGTTGTACGAGCCCACGAGGTCTGCACTATTCGCGCCGCCACTGGCAACGGCGGTGAACCCGTTGTTCGGCGTATTCAAATCCGTGCCGGCGGCGGAAACCGTGAACGGATTGCCGCTGAACGCCGCGAAGGTGCCGTTCAGCTGCCAGTCCTTTGCGAGAGCCTGCGCGATGTTGCCGTAGCCGTTCGTGCTCTGCCACGGCAGCTGATACACGAACCCCAGCTGGAAGTTGTGTCTGCGGTCGAATCCTGCCGGCCCCCAGTTACGGAACAGCTCGCTGGGTGTGTTGTAACTCAACACGGACCTGCCGTCGTTGTCGCTTTCGTTCATCGCCTTGCTCAGGGTATACGCGCCCTTCACCAGCAGTCCATGCGACATTCGCTTGTTGAGCGCGACCTGGAGCGACTTGTACTCGGTTCGCAGGCGCATTCCCCATGAATTGACGGGGTTGAAGCGTCCCAGCGAAGCGTACGGCCGGCCGGCGTCGCCGATGCCAAGTGTCTGCGGTGCGTTGATGTCCAACGCGGCATACCCGCCGACGCCCCTCGCCCCCACGTACGCGACGTCAATCGAGGTGTCGTACGGCAGCATCCGTTCCACCGCGAGATTCCACGTGTGGGTGTACCCGCGGTCGATGTTGTCGATTTCAGGCGTGTACTCCGCGGCGGCGCGATCGAGCGGCACACGGCCCGAGCTCAGATCGGGCCCGACGATTTTGGGAATGCCCTGTTGGAGTGTGCCGTAGTACGCGAACTGGTCCGGGTTGATGAAGGTCGACGCGATCGTGACGGGATAGTCGTTGTCGCCGCGCACCGCGCGCGCCCACGCCTGCGCGTTGTAGGTCAGGCCATAGCCCGAACGGAAGACCGTCTCGTCGTTGAGCCGGTAGACGCCGCCCACTCGCGGAGCGAAGTTGTTGAGGCCTGCTTTCATCCCGTTGGTCTGCGGGTTGCCGCCTCGCCCGGCGACGATGACATCAAGCGTGGTGAGATCGAGCCGATCGAGGCCGCGCCCATCCGCGCGATGCATGATCGGGTAGAGCTCCCAGCGCAGCCCGAGGTCGAGCGTGAGCTTCGAGCTCGGGGTCCACCGGTCGCGGAAGTAAAGCGCGTGCTGCCACTCCCGCGAGGTCATCAGCTCGTTCTGCACGCTCTTGTTGGCCGTGCCGACCAGACCGAGCAGGAACGATGCGTAGCTGTTGTAGAAGTTGGCGGTCTGGCCGCCGTTCAGCCCGGTCGTGTTCGCATTGAAGATGAACTGCCCGCGCGGGTTGCCGGTTTCCGGCTGCCAGTGATCGAGGTACAGGAAATTCAGGAAGTAGCCGCCGCGAAAGTCGTGTTGACCCTTGATCTTGGTGATGTTCGTGGCGATCGAGTAGGTGCGCTCGTCGCGGAAGATCGGGTTCCAGCCGTCGCGGTTGCCCAGCTGGCTGAAGAAGCCGGTGCCGGTGCCCCCGAATCTGAACTCGGGATATCCCGCGTAGCGCTGATCGCCGATGCCCTGATCGTTGGTGCCTGGAATGCCCAGGACGTCGAGGCCGAAGTTGCCGGCGTTGAAATCGGGCCCGAGCACCTCCTGTTTCTGCCGGGAGAACCCGAAGGTGCTGTCCATCAGCAGCGTCGGCCCGAGCGTCCACGTCTGGCCGGCTGTCACCTGGTACACTTTCGTGTTGCCGCCGTCTCCAGACGCATTCGGGTCCGGCCCGAGGTAGTTCGTCAGGTCGTCGACCACCGCGTGCATGTGGCTGAACTTGGCCCAGAGCTGATGCGCCGACGTCCGGTTCCAGTTGAACTTCGCGTCGTAGTTCTCGCGATCCACCTGGCGCGTTTCCTGCCGCTGGTAGTTGTTCGTAAAGCCGCCGGCGCCGATGCCCTGTGTGTTCGGCAGCGGGGCCAGCTGGAGAATCTTCAACGCGATCGGGTTGATCATGTTCGCGGGAATCTGGTTGTTCAGGAACGGCTGGCGGCCGATGCCGTTGGCGCCGCCCGTGAACGGATTGTAAATCGTCTGGAGCGTGCCGTTCGAGTTGAACGCTTTGCTGAAGTCGCCGGCGCGAAGCGCGGCATCCGGCACGGTGAAGAACGTGAACAGGCTCTGGGTCCGTTTGTAGCCTTCGAACGAGCCGAAGAAGAACACCTTGTTGCGCTTGATGGGCCCCCCGAGCGTGCCGCCATAGCTGTTCTGCTTGACCGGCAGCTTGTCGGGCATCGCGCCGCCGCCAAAGTAATACACATTCGCGTTCAGCTTCTCGTTGTTGAAACCCTCGAAGTTCGAGCCCCTGAACTGGTTCGTGCCCGACTTGGTGATCGGCCGGCGAAACGTACATCAGGTGGTTCGGCAGCCAGATGTTCATGTTCGTGGCGCCGTCGGTGCGCGTCGAATTGTTCGTGTTCGCCTGGCCGTTCACGTTGGTGGCCATCGACCGCGCCGGCGTATCCGTTTCCGCGTTGCCGAACGCCATCGGCGTGGTGCCCGGCACCAGGTTCAGCAGCGCCTGGAAGTTGCGATATCGATTCAGCGGCATGTTCGTGAGCTCGGCCGCCCTCAAGCTTGTATGCACGTCCGCCTTGTCGGTCTGCAGAATCGGCGACTCGCCGATGACCATCACCGTTTCAGCGACAGTACCAATCTCCAGGGTGAAGTCGATGCGCGCAATCTGGCCGATCGTGATCGGGACGTTCGGCCGCGCGACGTCGCGGAATCCCGAGAGCGTCACCTTCACGTCGTACGGCCCCGGCAGCAGGTTGATCAGGCTGTAGGCACCCTCGCCGCTCGTGGTCGCCTCTCGCGTGAGGTTGGTTTCCTTGTTGACGATCGTGACGGTAGCACCGGGGATGAACGCCCCCGTAGAGTCCTTGACAACGCCCACGACGCTCCCGTACAGAATCTGCGCGGCGGCGGGAACGGCCGCGACGACGAAGGCCAGAACGACCAGCCCGACAATCAGATGCGAGCTGCGCGATCGCAACGATCCACCAATTGGCGCCACGAAGTCCTCCTTCTGCGAAGAGCTGAAAAAAACCGGCGTCCCCGAGCCGGGTGGCGGATGTGGACAGCCAGACAGCAAGGGAGTGCGGTGACGTTAGAACATGGCGAAGATGGCCCTGTCAAGCGAGATCGACCTAGGAGCGTGTCCGAGAAGTGTGAACACGCTCCTAGTAGGCCGGCTCCGCCGGCGAAAAACGGCCGGAATTCGCAAGACGCTCCGCGCAAAGCGCGGCTAGTAACGAAGATTCGCGTACCGACCGCTCGGCATTACTCGGCGGTTTCAGGCGAAGCTTCGTTACCGCGACCCGTCGAGGATCGCCGCCGCCCGATCGAGCGCGGCGGCGAGGCGGGCGACTTGCAAAGCGATCTGCTTTCGATCGCGGGCCTCGAGCGCTTCGGTGACGCCGGGCAGCACCTCCGGCGCGTAGGTGGCCTTCGGCGCGTAGATCAAATGCCGGTACCACGGCCGTCCGGGGATGCCGGCCGAATCGAGAAAGGCGCGCTCGGTGCCGATCAGCACGCGATCGATCAACGCAGCCGCCGCGGGGTCCGGTGGATCGCCGGCGAGCAGCGTCTCGATGCGAAGACCTGCCCGGTCGGCCGCGATCGCAAAGCGATCAGCGGCGGCTTTGAGCGGCCTGAGTGCGGGCAGGTCCGCGAGCCGCGCGGTCTGGACGGCTTCCTTGATGAACTCCCGGAACCGATCCGCCGACGCGCGGTAGTCGAGCGGCACGACATCACCGTTGGCGAGACGCAGCGCCATCACGCCCCACAGCCGGGTCATCGCCGTATGGCGGACGAACCCGGGGTCTCCGAACTTCTGCATCCATCGATGGTTGTCGTACATCGAGTGATAGACGCCGTATGGACCGCTGAAAGACATATCGACAATCGGCACGCCGAGGAAGTTGAGGAAGACGGTGTAGTCCGAGCCGCCGCCGAGCCGGTTGCTCAGCATTTCCGGAGTACCTTCCTCGATGTCGAGGATGTCCCGCGCACTCTGGACGACGAGGCGGTTCAGCGACGGAACGGCCGACGCCTTGAAGTCCGGGCCGGACGTGGAGCTGTCGACGTTGAGATACGCGACCGCATGCTCGGCGAGATCGCGCGCATGCTGCTCGCCCCATTCGGTCGACGAGGTGAGCGTGAACTCTTCGGCGTCCCAGCTGGCAAACACGATCGTGCGCTTCGGGCGCGTGCCCCGCTTCGCGAGCGCACCGAGCGATCGCGCAAGCTCCATCAACGACGCGGTCCCGCTCGACGGATCGACCCCGCCGTACACCCACGCATCCCGATGGTTGCCGACGATGACGAGCTGATCGGGTGATTGCGTGCCGGTGAGGCGGCCGGTGACCGTCCAGATCGGCCGCACCTTGTCGTCCATCTGTACGCGCATATGAACGGTCGCCGGCCCGGCGCCGACGCGGTACGTGATCGGCAGACCACCCTGCCACGTGGCCGGTGCGTCGGGACCCTTCAACGCTTCGAGGATCGGGCGCGCGTCTCGCCACGAGAGCGGCGCGCTCATGATTTTCGGGAGGGACGCCGCGTCCGCCGCCTTGATGCGCGGCGCGCCCGGCACGGAGGCCCATCCTGGTGTCAGCGGATCACCGGGCACGCGGAAGTCGTACCCGATGCCGCCGCGCTGGATGTGGCTCTCGGGTCCCCACGGACCGTCGGGATAGGTCCTGCCCTTCTTGAAGCCGTCCTCGGCCGGATCGGAGTAGATGAGGATGCCGGCGGCGCCGCGTTGTTCCGCCGCCAGCGCCTTGAAGCCACGGTAGCTGTACGGCACCGAATACCGCACGAGCACGATCTTGCCTTTCACGTCGATGCCTTGCTTTGTGAGCCAGTCGTAATCGGACGGGTTGCCGCTGCCGGCGTACACGACGGGCGCGGTGACGTCGCCTGACGCGGAGTAGGCGTGATAGGCGACGCCGACGTCGCGTGTGGTGAACGGGTCGCCGTCGACGGCGTCTTCCTTCATC
>QHWJ01000272.1 GCA_003222535.1 Acidobacteriota bacterium
TTATGACCAGCGAATCGCCGTCGATGAGAAGGGCACGATCTATGTGTCGTACATGGACGCGGTCAGGGATGCGAACGGCCGTCGCTCCAGTCGTCTGCGGCTCGCTCTATCGCACGACGAAGGCCGAACGTTCACGGCGCAGACCGTGACCACATATCGCGTGAGCGATAAGCCGGAGCTGGCGATCTCACGCGATGGCCGGGACGTGTACATCGCGTACGAGAGCGGTCAGGGACCGATCATCGTCGCATCGCACGGCGGCGCGGCGATTGGATCCGACGACCGCCTGCACGCCGCTTGGGGTGCCGGCGAGCCTGGCTATCGAACCGGCACCATCTGGGTGAACAGCATCGACACGGTCGGTGCGGTGAAGCGGTGAGTGACGGCACGTACGCGATCATTGGACGTGCCGCGCTGTCGGTGGCGTCGGCCGGCGCCGCGACGCTGGCGGGCGTGGTCCGGTAACGTGGGCCGTCGGCCTGTGTCGCGCGAGCTTTCGGGTGCGGTGCGCGATGGCGGAAGAAATCGAGCCGGGGCGTTTATCAGGACAAGCCGGGCGCGCCGGGGATCGACGCGTAGCTGTTGGCGAACTATACGCTGACGACGGCGGATCTCGCCAACGCCCAGTCGCAGCTCGGACGCCCGCTGAGCAGCGTGCCGCCGTTCACCGTCAATCTCGTCGCGCCGCGCACGCGCCATGGCGATCGAATCCGGCAGCTCGACTTCGGCGCCAAGAAGAGCGTGCGCATGGGCAAGACACGGACCGACGTGGCGTCGACCTCTTCAACGTGCTGAACTCGAGTGTGACGCTCACCTACAACAACGCGTTCGTGCGGGCGGGGCGGGGCTCACGCCGACCGAGATCATGACTGCGCGTGTGGCACGCGCTGGGAGTTGAGGCGTCGATCGACGTAGTGTCCGCGCAGACTGAGTCACTCTCGAAACTGGCGCCGATCGGATTGAACCTTGGTGTCCTTTGTACTCTTTGTGTCCTTCGCAAGAATCGGCTCGATCCTGAGCAGCGCCGCCGGTTCTTCGTCGGTCAGCACGTACAGCAGGCCGTCGGGCCCCTGACGCACGTCCCGAATACGCTGATGGAGGTCCCGCAGCAGCGGCTCGCGCCGCAGCTCCTCCCACTTGTCGTTGAACACGATCCGCTGGAGCTGTCCACTCGGCGCCACTTCGCCTTCACGCATCCCGCCGACGAACGCGTTGCGCTTCCAGGCGGGAAAACGTTCGCCGGTGTAGAACGTGAGCCCCGACGCGGCAATCGACGGCACCCAGAAGACGACCGGCTCCTCGAATCCGGGCGCCGACGGCGGAAAGCGCGGGCCGTTGTAGTCGCGGCCGTAGCTGACGATCGGCCAGCCGTAGTTGCGGCCCGGCTTCAGCACGTTCAATTCGTCGCCGCCGTTGGGACCGTTCTCGTCCTCCCAGATCTCGCCGGTGTAGGGATTGAGCGCGAGCCCGAGCTGCACGCGATGCCCGATGGTGAAGATCGCCGGCTTGTAGCCGGTCCGTCCTACAAACGGGTTGTCCGGCGGCACACCGCCATCGTCTCGCAGCCGCAGGACCTTGCCGGCGAGATCGTTGGTGTGCTGGGCGCGATCGACGCTGACGCGCGGTCCGGTTCCCGGCCCGCCGATGCCCATGTACAGCATCCCGTCCGCGCCGAACGCGATGCGCGACGCTTCGGTATCCACGTCGTCGGATACGAACACGTCCCGGACATCGGTCAGCGCCTGGCCGTCCCACGTGCCGCGCAGGACCGAGTTCGCCGCGACGCCGGGCGCGAGCGGCTTGTGATACGAGATGTAGATCCACTTGTTGTGCGCGAAGTCCGGATGGGGCGCGATGTCCATCAGGCCCGCCATCGTGCCGCGCGAGAGCACTTGCGGCGTGCCGGCCACCGGCGTCGGATCGAGCGCGCCGTTGCGGAGGATGCGAAGACGTCCGACGCGCTCGGTGATCAGGATGCTCCCGTCCGGTAGAAACGCAAGACTCCAGGGGTGAGAGAGTCCGGTTGTGACCACGCTTACCTTGATGTCACGCTGCTCGAACGTGGAGTAGACCCAGGGGCCGCTGGCGAGCGGCGGCGACGGCAGGGGCCGCGGACCTGGCGGTATGACGCCGCGTAGATCGCGGATCACCGGGTACGGAAATCGCTTCGCCAGCTCTTCGGTCGCCGGCGAGAGTTGCGGCGGCCCCTGCTCGGCGGCGACAATGCCCGCGACAGCAACACCGATCAGCGCCGATGTCAGCATCACCCTCATAGAGATCCTTTAGCGGAGCGCGGATAAACTATCACCGCCGTCCCGGCCCGCATCACCGCGTCTGACTCGGAGCCTGAGACGTCCGAGTGCCTGGTCCGGCTAAAGCCGGACACTACCAAATGCGAAAATTCACGCGAATTCCGGACGGCCAACAGTTTCGGTAGTGTCCGCCTTTAGGCGGACTCGCTCGCACGCGAAGCGTGCGACCTGAGACGACCATGAAGATAGCAGGATTCCAGAACGGCAGCATTACCGCAACATGTGTCGCGTTCGCTGCGACTCTTGTGATCGCCGGCGGCTTGCGCGCAGGCGTCCCTGAGCCGGTCAAGACCGACGCGGGCGTGCTCTCCGGCACGTCCGCGGCGGCGCCCGGTGTTCGCGTGTTCAAGGGCGTCCCGTTCGCCGCGCCGCCGGTCGGTGCACTGCGGTGGCGCGCGCCGCA
>QHWJ01000273.1 GCA_003222535.1 Acidobacteriota bacterium
GTCAGGGCGCGGTCGTCGTCACGTTCAATTACCGGCTCGGCCCGTTCGGGTTCTTCTCGCATCCCGAGCTGACGAAGGAGTCGGGACACACCGCGTCAGGCAATCAGGCGCTGATGGATGCGTTGGCGGCTTTGAAATGGGTGCAGACCAACATCGCAGCCTTCGGCGGCGATCCGCGGAACGTGACGATCTTCGGCGAATCTGCCGGCGCGGCGATAGCCGCCGCGCTCGTCGGCTCGCCTCATACCGCGGGGTTGTTCCGCCGAGCGATTTCGGAAAGCGGCGCGTGGAT
>QHWJ01000076.1 GCA_003222535.1 Acidobacteriota bacterium
TGCCTTCTTTGCGGAGCAGGGGCTCTTTAGCCTGACCACAGCCCGTGCCCATGCCAGTCAGTCCGCTCCGCGGTGACCCACCAACTGGAGAGCCGGATGCGGGAGAACCGCCTGTAGGGTTCGGAGGGAGGGGGAAGCAAACTCAATTGTTTCTCCCTACCCCTATTCGAACCGCTCTTCTCCGTGCGTCTCCGTTACTCCGTTACTCCGTGTTTTGCCGTTCCCTCCGTCACCTCCGTTACCTCCAAACGATGGTCGTCGGCGTAGCGACCCTCACGATCTGATTGGTCGCGTCGAGCGCACCAGTCGTCTGGTTGACCCGAAAGCCGACGACCGTATCGCTGCCCTGGTTCGCGGCGTAGAGATGCGTCCCCGACGGATCGAGGCCGAAGAAGCGCGGCGTCCTGCCTTGCGTCGATTGCCAGCCAATCGGCGTCAGCGTGCCGCCGGCCTGATCGATCGCGAAGATGGCGATGCTGTCGTGACCCCGGTTCGATCCGTACACGAACCGGCCGGACGAGGCGACGGCGATTTCGGCACCGCTGTTATTGCCCGTGTAGCTCGGTGGCGGCGTCGGGACGATCTGCAGCGGCGAGAGAATACCCTTGTCTGGTTCGAAATGGTATGTCGTGATCGTGGAGTCCAGCTCGTTGATCACGTACGCGTATGGTTGGAGTGGATGGAAGCCCACATGACGCGGCGCCGCACCGGCGCGCGCGCTGACCTCGGGAGGATCGGCCGGCACCAGCTTCCCGCGAGCGGTGTCCAGCCGGAAGACGAACACCTTGTCGAGGCCTTTGTCGGGCACGACGATGAACCGGCCGCTCGGGTCGAAGGGACAGTGGTGCGGATGCGAGCTCTCCTGCTGCGTCCGGTGCGGGCCGGGCGTGCCGCGCAGCGTTGCCAGGTCGCTGAGCGGCGCGAGCGACCCGTCCGGGTTGATCGGCAGCACGGCCAGGCTGCCCGTTGCGTAATTCGCGACCGCAAGAAAACGGCTGGTCGCATCGATGGCCAGATGCACGCCGTTGCCGCCGCGCGTCGGCTGCTGATTGAGCACGGTCAATCGGCCGGTCGTCTGTTCGACCTGATACGAAGTGACCTGAGTGCCATCGCCATGCGCCGAGTAAAGATGCCGTCCGGAGCGATCGATGATGAGGAACGACGGATCCGCGACGTCCTTCAGGAGCTGAGCCAGCGTCCACGGGTCCGACTCCCGGTTCCGGTGGTAAACGCTGAGCCCTTCGCCATGACCGCGGTCCTTACCGGTGAAGCTGCCGACATACATGAACATCGGCACCGCTGCGGAGGACCGATCGGTCTGCGGCGCGCCGACGCTCTCGCCGGACGCGATTGACACCGATCCACCCGCCACGGCCGCTGTCACGCCGGCGAGTCCTGCCAGAAATTTTCGCCGTCCGGGATTGTCCGGCATAGTGCGGAAATCAACTGTCAACTCTCAGCGCTCAACTCTCAACGCCCAATGAGACTTGAGACTTGAGACTTGAGCCCTGAATTCCATGTAAACAGCACACCAAAGAACGGTGCCCACTCCCGCTCTGTCAGTATACCCACTGTCCCGCCCGCATGACCTTGTTGATCTTGATCGTGTTTAGCGCTTCATGTCCTCGGGCGGCTGGTTGATGTGGCAATGCACGTCGACGAGCCCCGGCCAGCCGCACGAATCCTGTCGCGCTGCACGAGGACGACCGCGTCGTCCACGGGCGCGGTGCCTGTGCCGTCGATCAGGCGTGCACCGACGATGGCGATGGGGCCGCCGGCGGGGCGCGAAGTCTGGGCCGCCGGACCGATCCGGCCGATGACCGCCGCGAGCACGATCGCCGACGCCGTCGAGAGCACGATCCGCAAATTCAACCACGAAAACACGAAAGCACGAAAAATCACGAAAAAGAACGGGGCCTTTGCCAGTTGTTGACGTGCGTTCCTGTTTTCGTGGTCGCCGTTATGAAGCTGTCTCGCCGGGCTCGAGCTCCAGAAACTGCACGACCCACCTTGCACCATGCACCTCTTATCTCACACGCCGCACCACGCACCACGCACCCCGCACCCCCGCACCTCCGCACCCCGCACGTGCGGCAGCTACCAGCCGAACCGAACGGCGAGCTCGGCCTGCTGACGGTTGTACGCTTGGTTGATGCGTCCGAACACTTCGGACCGGGCGTTGAGCGTCCAGCCCGGGGGGACGCCGTTCTGCCCGCCGACGCCGCCGGATGCCGCCAGGTTGTCGCGTCCGAACACGTTGAAGACCTGCGCAATCACGTCGACCCTTCTGCGCCCGCCGAGCGCGAACGACTTGCTCACGCGCATGTCGACCGCGTTGTAGTCGTTGCCGTCGATCTGCGACGCCGGAATCGGGGCAAAGCCGAGCGTCGCGCGGTACGCGTTGACGGCCGCCAGCATCGTCGCCGTGTCACGGTTGCCAACCGCCCGCGTCGTGCCCGGGACGAAATCCGAGACGACCGCGTCGCCGTTGAGGTCGGCGCCCGCGACCGCGTTGAACGGCATCGTCGAGCGGATCGTCCACACCGCGCCGAGCTGTAGGTCGGCCGGAAGCAGAACGGCGCCGCTGGCGACCAGCACGTGACGCCGGTCATTGGCCGTGGGACCCCAGTCGAGAACGGGATTCTGCGAGTCGGTGACGCGGCCCGAGTTGCCGGTGAACGGGATGTTGCCCTCGCCCCTGGACAGCGTGTAGGAGACGAGGAACTGCGTGCGGCGATCGAGCCGCTTGTCGAGACGGACCAGCAGCGCTTTGTACTTGTTCTCGCCAAGGTTCTGCAGCTGGTCGATGCGGGCGAACTGCGGCAATGGACGGTTGCCTGCCGTGCCATTGCTGCGTGGGTTGATGTTGGTCACCATCGGGACGCCCGTCATGTGGTTGTAAACGACGTCGGCATGCAGCGCCATCGTCCGCGTCAGGCCCTGCGAGACGCCGCCCGTGACGGCCATCGCCCTCGAGTTTTGCAGGCCGTTATCGACGATGCTGATGTTCTGCGGAGCGGTCGATGCGAACGACAGCGGATCGCGGCCGCCGAATGGATCCGGGTACGAGGGGTTGCTGATGGTGATGTTCGCCTGACGGAAATTCGTCTGCTCGCCCCGCATCAGCGTCGCCCAGATCGGGTTGTAGTAGATCCCGTAGGCGCCGCGCACGACCGTGCTGCCGTTCCTGCTCGCGTCCCACGCGATGCCCACGCGGGGCGCGAAGTTGTTCTTGTCGCCGCGATTCTTGAAGTCGACGAACGGAATCTGCCGTGGCGTGCCGGTGGTCGGGAAGATGATCGGGTCGTTGATGTCGAGCCCCGTGTTGAGGATCTTCGCCTGGTAGTCGTACCGCAGGCCCAGGTTCAGCGTCAGGTTCGCCGTCGGTTTCCACTCGTCCTGCACGTAGGCTTCCGTGTACCAGTTCGGCAGACTGCGGCGAATGGCCGGCAGCGCCTGCGTGAAGAGAATCGGGCTCTTCAGGCTGGCCTTCGTCGGGTCCGTGCCGTCGAAGATCTGATCGGCGTTGAACGTCCACGTGCCGCCATTCGGCGGAACGTCGTCCTGGCCGAGCAGGCTCTTCGCGCCGCCGCCGAACTTCCAGACGTGGCTGCCGAGCTTCGACGTCGTAATCGAGAAGTCATCGCGGACTTCCTTTGCCCACTGCAGGACGTACAAACCCGGGGGCCAGCCGTAGGTCAAGGTCGGGAATGAGAAGGTCGGCTGGAACTGCGCCAGGCGCTGCGCCGGATACGCACCGAAGTCGAACAGACTCGTGTCGGAGACCGGGTGTGGGTAGTAGCCGTAGAAGGAGTACTGGGCGCGGATCTCGTTCAGGGCATGGGTCGAGATCACCCACGTATGGCCGCCCGCAACCGACCGCCGCGGCTGGTTGATGCCGCCGTCGGTGTTCCACGCTGCCGTGCCGCCGCAGGTGTCACAGGTGTAGTCCTGCTGCTGGCCCGCTAACCGGACGAACACGCTCTGGTCGGGGTCGACCCGCCAATCGCCCTTGGCGAAGTACGTGTTGCTGTACTCGGGCTCGGGGAAGATCCCTTCGAGCGCGGAGTAGAACTGCGAGCGCCCGGTGCTGACGGTGATGTACTTGTCTTCCTTCGTCCGCTCCACTGCGCCGAAGAAGTGAAGCGTGTCCTTGACGACCGGTCCCCCGATCGCCACGCCGAACTGATTACGGCGGTAGTCCGGCTTCGGCGCGCCCCTCGTGTCGTGCGCCGCCTGCTCGAATCGGCTCATCGTGTTGAGGCTCTTGTCCCGGAAGGCCTCGAAGCCCTCGCCGCTGAACCGGTTCGTGCCGCTCCTGGTCGCGATCGTGACGACGCCGCTCGCGGTCCAGCCGTACTCCGCCGTCGCGTTGCTGAGGTTCACTCTGAATTCGCGGATGGCACCCTGTGGGAAGTCCTGACGCGGTTCACCCGTGACCGGCTCTTTATTCCACACTCCGTCGATCAGAAAGGCGCCCGCGTTGGTGAAGGCGCCCGCGCCGAGGTTCGCGTTGAACTTGCGCGGCCGCACGGCGTCCTGGCTCGTCCCCGGCAGCAGCAGCGCGAGCGCCACCGGCTGGCGGGTGGCAAGTGGCAGCGTGTCGATCTGCTGCTGCGTGATGACGCCCGAGACGTCGGTCTTCGCGGTCTCGACGACCGGCGAGACGCCCGTCACGGTCACCGACTCCTGCACGCCCTGAAGGTGCAACGTGATATCGCGCGCCACCGCGAGACCGATGGTCAGCGTCAGGTCCTTCACCTCGACAGGCCCGAAGCCCGCGAGCTCCGCTTTCAGATCGTAGCGGCCCGGCGCCAATCCCGCCACGCGGTATCGCCCGTCGGCTTCCGTGACGGTTGTCCGGACGACGCCGGTTTCGACGTTGCGTGCCGTCAGCGTCACGCCTGGCAGTACGCCGCCCTGCGTGTCGGTGACGACACCTGCGATGGCGCCGCCCGTCGTCTGCGCCCCGGCCGGGGACGTGAAACCCACGCCGAGCGTGAGCGCACCGACTGTAAGGATGCAGCACACCGAACGCGATACATCAGGCTTGCAAAGCATCACGCCTCCAGTGAGAGTCAAGTGGTTTGACGTTGAGCGCGAAGGGGGTTTGGTCCGGCGTGAAGGAGAATGACAGCCAGACCAGCGGTCACCGCGAGCGGCGGACGTTCTGTTCGCATCGCTGTCTCCCTGCGTCGGGCGACGCGACGTGAAGTCTGCGACGCCGCGCACTCCAAGTCAATAGGACCTCTCAGACGTATCAACGGAATCGGCTATAGTCGAGAGTGGAGATCCTCGCCGACCTGTGCCCGGTTCCACGTCTGCGACTGACCTCAGGCGAATTGTTGTCATCTGGCTGGTTCTGTTGTCCCTGGTTTCGTGCACTTCCAAACCGGTGCGAGTCAGTGTTGTTTTTGAGAACGGCTGGGCACTCGGTAATGAGATCCTGACAGAGCCGGAGAAGTCGCTCGTCAAACGTACCGCCTTGCAGACGTTGCGGAATGCATACAGCGGGTTTCGCCTGGTGTTCAGCGAAGGCTCTTCCGCTGACCGCGTCATCAAAGTTGAAGATACGCCGTATGCGACGTTTTCAGGGAGCCTGCGGCGCGTCGGTGTCGTTGGAATGACCTACCCTTTCACGAAATTCAGCAGCGTCCGTCTGGATGCCCTTTATCGTGCAGAGTTGTCGATGGCTCGCTGCGAAGGCATCAGCGGTTGCACCAGCATGACCCGTGAACAGTTGTTAACCGGTTTAGGCAAAGGTGTGGGCGCGACCGCGGCGCACGAGTTGGGACATCAGGCGGGATTCATTTTTTCCACCGACTCCCAATGCGATGATTGCTATGACAGTCACTCGGCGATTAGTTATGCGCATTTCTTTGCGATAAAACATTGGTCTGACGCTGCGATGGCGATAATGAGGCGGCGGATTCCACTTGCCAGTGCGATTCTGACACTTCCTAGTACCACAGCACCGAGGCTGCTTCGTGGGTCGCTCAGGGTTTCGGAGTTCGTCAATGCGCACACGCTGGCGCAGGGATTATCAGCATTTCGCCCGGAGGACGCGGCCCTGCAAGCGGGTCGCATCATGCTGGCGAGACTATGACGTGAGTAGTCCAGAGATGACGCTCGATGAGCTGTTCGAAGATGGGCGGGCGATCGATGAAGCGTTGATGGACGCCGCGCGAGATGCCAGGCGCTTTCATAAGGCTCTCGGCAATCCCATGGCGACCTGGCTCGATGGCCGGGTTGTGTGGGTGCAGCCTGAGGACATCCGCATAGACGTTGAAGCGTCGCTGGAGCGCAGACCGTCGGAATGAACTTCCTCATCGCCGACACGTTCATAGGGAGCCTGACGCGTCTGACCGGAGATGAGCAGAAGGCTGCGAAGACGCGGCGTTCGATCTTCAGATGAATGAACCCGTCCGCCCCTGGCCTGAGCTTTCATAAGCTCGACAAGGCGAAGGACAGGCGTTTCTGGAAAGCCGTTCGCGTTCTACGGCTTTTTCCCGAAAATCGGATTTCCGAAGTCGTCCATCAGCCTCGACATGTACTTGTTGTTCTCCTGACAGATGTACTCGGCGAGCTCGCCGTTCGGGCTCCAGACGTTGTCCCAGCTGACCGTCCACGGGCTGGTGTATGCCCCCGGATCATCAATCGTCGCTTCGTAGTGCAACGTGCTCTTGTTCGGTCGTGAGTACTTCTCGATCACGTGGAGCATATCGGTGTGCGGATGACCGACCGGGTCGAGCCAGCTTCCTTCGTTGAAGCCGACGACGTCGATCACGAGGGTGTCGCCGTCCCAGTGGCCGACCGAATGCCCGAGAAAGGTCGGGTTCAGCGCATCGCCATCGGGATGCGGGCGCCCATCCAGGTAGATCTCGCGCCAGATGTGGGCCCCGCCCTCGAAGATCATGACGATGCGCTTCTGCTCGGGAAGCTGAAGGATCTCCATCGGATAAGGCGTCCCCATCAGCCGCGGCCCGCCTGGCGGCAGACAGTATCCTTCCGGGTCGTACTTCGCCTCGTTCTTGAGGTTGTAGTCGTAAATCGCCGCCGACCACGGCATGAACGGGACCCAGGGCTGCGTATGAGCGCCGCCGACCTTCGTGCCGGGACCCCGATTCATCGCTCCACGAACCTGATGGCCGACGACCTGATTGCCGAAATCGAGGACGATCCGGATGTTCCAGATTCCTTTTTCGCCGGGCACGCGTCCCAGGTTCGGCGTCCCATCCGGCAGGCGCGGCGTCGGCTGAGGCGGTCCAGCCGGCCGCCGGGCCACATCGGGCGGACGGCCACGCTGCGCGCTGGCAGCCGGCGCCCGGGTCTGGGCACGCGACGGGACGTCCAGCAGCGACACGAGAACGACCGCGCCCGCGACGATCAGCAGCGCACCGATCAAGCGGCTTCGCATAATGAGATCTCCGTCCTTACCGGTCTCTAAAAATCGAACTGCACGCTCAGCCGCGCGACGCGCGCGGTCAGCACGCTCGCCGGCGTCGGCCATGTCGCGTTGAACGTGTTGTTGTAGGTCAGCACCGCGGACGAGTTCAGCGCGTTGACGATGTCGACGGCCAGGTTGGTTCGAGTTCTGGCGAAGCGCAGAATCTTGCCGATCCGCAGGTCCAGCTGGTTGAGACGATCGCCGAACATCGTGTTCGGCTCGATCAGGTTGACGGTCACGTTCTGAACTCCGCCGGCGAGGTTTCGGCCGAGTGACTGCCTCGCCGTCGCATTCGGCACGACCAGGTTCGCGGCCAGACTGACCCCGGGCCGGCTCTGGAAAGTCGCGGCGACCTGAACGTCCACTCTGGGAATCACATACGATCCGATCGCCCGGACCTGGGTCAGGAACGGCTCCACCGTGCGGCAGTACGGGTTGAGGAGACTCGACGCGAGTGTTGCGCTCGGGGGTGTGAATTCCGGCACTTGCGCCCTGACGCCGCACAAATCAGTGACGAGACGCCCCGTGCTGGTGCCGCCTTGCAGCGTCACGCCGTTCCTCAACCGCGCGTTGATGTTGACGTCGATGCCGTCCCAGTAGCGGACATCCTTGCTGTACGCGTCGGTTGCTTCGACGATGCTGTTGTTGAGGCCGAACTTGACTGGCGTGACGTCGTACAAACCGCCGACCACGTAACCGCCGCCTCCGGGCAGTCGTGGATCCATCGGGGCCGTGATACTGAAACTGTCGAACTCGGCCGCACTCACCAGCAGATTGTCCGTGGCATCCGAGTAGTGCTGCCACCACCGCCGGTAGTAGCCGACCTCCACGGACGCGCGGGGGAGCAACTCGTGCTGCACGGACGCGCCCAACTGCCAGTCGCTGGGACGAATTCCCCAGCCTCCGCGGATGGCCTGGTCGTAAGCCGTCGCCGGGCGCTCCCTGCCGAAGTTCTGATCGTCCCACGCCCCGCATTCGCCGTTGATCGCGGGGTTCAACAGATCGCACTGCGGGATGTAATCACGGTTCGCATCGATCCATCCCCGGGTGACGCTGGTGACGAGCCGGCTCGACGGATTGATCGCGGTATAGCGGCCGCTGTTGGACGCGGGCCACAGGTATTTGCCCACGTTCACCTTGAGCGATGTCCTGCCGTTCCCGAACACGTCGTAGGCGAATCCCGTCCGCGCCGTCACGTCGTTGTAACCCGTCACCCCTTGTGCCTCGGGCACGATGATCGTGTTCGGAATGAACACATCGCGATCGATCTGCTGTTGGGGAAAAAAGCTCCAGGCGCGATCGAACCGCATCGCCCCCTGCAGCGTGAGCCGGCGGTAGGTCCACTGTTCCTGCCCGTAGAACGCGTTGGAACGAGTGCGCGCGCGCGTCGTCCAGGGACCGGCCGCCTGCGTGATCTGGTTGGGAACGGCGTTGTTGAACCGGTATGCCAGACGCTGATCGTTGTATTGGATCGTGGTGGTCTCGAAATCGTCCTGGTAGCGCGCGCCCTGGTACCCGAACTTGAGATTGTGGGCGCCCGTCACGTACGTCGCCGAGGCATTCCACGTGTACGCGCCAAGAGCTCCGCCCGGCCAATTCGATGAACGGTACTTCATGAGTGGAAACAAGCCGCCTTGTTCCGACACGCGGACGAGCCCGCGCGTGGGATTTCCCGGCCGCTCGGTCTGGCCGAAACGGGAGGTGTAGGCCCCGGCGCGGGCATCCAGGAGAAGGCGGTTCGTCACCGGCGACTGCCACGTGAATTGCCTGATGAGCGTGCCGTTGTTGTTGTAGTCTCCCGTTTCGGGCGAGCTCGGGCCCGGGCCAAACGATGGAGTCGGACCGGTGCTGCCGCCCTGAATCCATTTGTCGTCCTTCGCCTTGCGACACGCCTCGTCCTGAGGCGTCCAGCCCGACCCGTTGCAGAACGGCTGGTTGTCGAAGTAGACGTCGAACTTGTTGCGCGAGGTACCCTGAATCGTCGTTCGCAGGGCCGTGATGCGCCTGGAGACATCGTTGCGGGCCTGCCGGCTGTAATCGGGCTCGTAGGTCCATTTGGCCGGATCGCCGGCGTTCTTGTTGGCAAAGACACCGGCGACGGCATCGGCGCTCCCCACATCCCGCCAGTTGAAGTAGTACCACAGGCGATCCTTCCTGATGGGACCGCCGATCGACGCCTGGACATCGTACAGCCTGAGCACCTTGGCCGGCGCCGTCAGGCCGGCCTGCCGCAGCGCGTCGGTCCAGTTGCTGCCCTGCATGCGCTGGTTCACGCCGGTGACGAACACTGTTCCCGTCGTCCGGTTGCCGCCGGTGCGCGGAACGATGCCCATTTGAGGCCCGCCCGATTCCGCTTCACCCAGATTGCCGGATACTTGAAACGTCACCTCCGCCGCGCCCTGCAGATCCGCGACGTAGTTCGCCACACCCGAACCGCCGCGGGACGAGCCGACGTTGATGCCGTTCACCATCAATCGTCCGTCCTCCGAGTTGCCGCCGTGCGCCGAGAACAGGATCATGTTCGGACGCAGCTGCACCTGACCGCCGTCAGCCGGGGTGACGGCAGGTACGAGCTGCAGGACGTTGTTGTAGGACCGCGACGTCGGGAGCGACTGGAGGACCTGGCCGTCGATCACCTGCTGCCGCCGCGCGCTCTGCACGTCGACGATCGGGCTTTCGCCGGTCACGGTGACCGTCTCCGCGAGGCCGCCGACGCGAAGATCGGCGTTCACCGTCGCCGTGAACGTCCCTTCCAGCATGATCCCTTCCCGTTTCACGACGGAAAACCCGGGCAGCGTGAAAGTCACCATGTAGCTGCCCGGCGGCAGGTCGACGACACGATACTGTCCCGTTCCGTCAGTGACGACGGTGCGGACTCTCTCAGTCAGCACAGGACTCGCAGCTTCGACGCTCACGCCCGGGAGCACGGCACCGGAGGTGTCCTTGACGAAGCCGGTAATGGATGCCTGGGCGAACGCGCCCGCTGGCAGCAGAACGATCGACCCGATCACAGTTCCCATCCGTACGAGTCGGCGCATGACCTGCCTCCCTCTGCGCGATGACTGAAAGCTATCTCATAAACCCCGATGCCGAACGTGAATTGCCAGAGGACGCGGAGACCGCGGAGAAAACGGCTTCACACGGAGAAACGGAGCAACGGAGACACGACGGAGAAGACGCGTGCGACCAGCGGCCGGCGAAGCCGGCCGCCAGCGATCAGCACGAATCGCGTGCGAACACAAACCGGAGGGTGAGCGGGTTTGTGCTCGCGCGCGATTCGTGCTAATCGCCGCCCGCGCTGCGGGCTGGTCGCACGCGACGCCCTCTGCTCCGTTCCGTCTCCGTGTCTCCGTGTCTCCGTGTTTGGCCGTTACCTCCGGACCCTCCGTTTGCTCTACTCTTCCAACATCCGCTCGTAGCTCGCCGCCATCACCTGGCTGACAGGCGTTCCTTCTCGAAGCCGGCGGGCCATGGCCCGTTCGCGCTGCATGATGGACTCCGCCGTCTCGACGACCCGCCGGATCTCGTTCTGTGCAACAAACACGACGGCGCTCGCATCCGCGACCACGTAATCGCCGGACGACACGGTGACATCTCCAACGGTAATGGGCTCGCTCGTCGCCACTTCGACGATGCGTCCGCGCGCGGTGCGCGCGGTGTGGCCTCTTGCGAACACCGGAAAGTCAAGCTCGCGGCATTCATCGATATCCCGGGCGGGACCATCGATGACTACTCCAGCGACATCGCGCATTTTCGCGCCGATCGCAAGATTGGCACCCCACGAGGCCGCGTCGATTCCCGTTCGCTGCTCGACGACAATGATGTCGCCGGGCGACGCCGCCTCGATGGCCGCCGTGCACAGGTGACGCGTGCTGGATCGGCCATCGGCCCGATCCAGCTTGACGGTCCGTACACGCCCCACGATGCGACGATCCGACGACAGGCGATGGATCCCGGTCACCGCGCCGTTTGGCAGGCCAAGAGAGTCCAGCGCATCGGATACGGCGCACGAATCCAGCCCGTTGAGCCGGGCAATCAGATCGTCCAAGCGCTTAGGGCCCGTAAAAGAATAAGGTGTGCATTATGGGCGTCGAGGCGCCCGCCCGGCAAGGCGCGAGGAGCGCGCATACCGGGAGTATGTAAGCGACGAGCAACGAAGCCCGGCGGGATGCATCGGCGGCCAGAATGTATACTTTATTCTTTTGCGGGCCCTTACTCCCAGTACACGAACGCCATCGCGTTCCCCGTTCCCGCTTCGGAGCGATAGCACGGAACATAGTCGACCTGGTGATAGCGCCGGCCCTCAGCATTCATCGCCGCGCTCACGGGAACCCAGTTCTTGATCTCGGCGGTGCCGACCTTGAACACGTTCTCCGGGAGGCGGGCCAGGCTCTCCTCGTCGCGACCCTCCATGGCGGCGAGCACGGACTGATCCAGCTCCTCGTCGATGACGAAATGACTCAGCCCGCCGGAAGCCATCATCGCGACACGGCTGGCGCCCTTGAAGCTGCGAATCGCGCGCTGCAGCGCGCGGCCCAATTCGAGGCACCGGCGGATCTTCGGCTGATTGTGTGGATAATGCACGTTCAGGATGATCGGGACGCTCGGCGGAGGAGCATCCGCCAGGATGGAGTGGTAGAGAAAACCGTAGGCGTGAGGAATCCCGCCGCGTGAGCTGCCTCGCGGCATGGACGAAGACTGTGCCAGATCAAAGCCGTCGTCGGCCAGAGACTCGAGGATGTGATCCGCCAGTTGCGGAGCACCCGGGTAGGTGGCCCCCTCGACCGGCGCATTGCCGCCTTCGGCGACGTTCAGCCCCGGAGACGTCTCGTGCAGGAACTGCACGTTCTCGATTGTCTCCCCCCGATACACCGTGATGGAGGGCGTGAGGTCTTCGCCGAAGAATTCACGCTGATCGTTGCCCACGATCACCACGGCCTCCGGAGCGGCGTTTTTGAACGTGCGTGACAGGACCTCCATCGCGCGCCGGCACCGCGCGTGGCGCTCTTGTCGCGTCTCCAGTCCGATCTCGGCGGCAAATCCCGGTGCGCGTTCCCGCAGGAGTGCTTCGAAATCGTAGGCCTTGCCGCGAAACCAATGCCGAGTGTTCTCTCGATCCGCCTGTGCGCGGAGATTCCACTGGTCCGGCGGGGTCGACAGCAGCGGTCCATGCGACGAGGCAAGGCCCAGGACGATTTCTGCCATGAAGCCGCTCTCCAACAGCTAATGCTCATCCCTCGTCGGTCAACGTTCCGGGCGCCATCGCGAAAACCGCCGCTCCAATCGCTCGGCAAGCGACGTGAGGAGGATTCCCGCACCTGCGATGATCAGGACTCCTACGAACAACGTATCGGTGGCGAAAGTCTGTCCGCCGTACGCAACCATGAAGCCGACCCCCTGGCTCCCGCCGAACATCTCGCCGACCACCACGCCGATCAGCCCGAGCGCGACGCCTTGACGGACGCCGGTCAGGATGAACGGTACCGATCCGGGGAGGGCCAGCGTCGTGAAGATTTGCCAGTCCGACGCGCAATACGCCCGCGCGGCTCGAAGAAGGTCCGCGTCGATCGCTCTCACACCTCCAATCGTGTTCACCAGGATCGGAAAAAACGCCGACAGGAACACGATGAACACCTTGGACCACATGCCGACCCCGAACCAGATGATGATGAGCGGGACCATCGCGACCCGGGGCGTGGCGAACAATGCGTTCAGGAACGGGTCGGCCAGCAGCCGGACGCGCCGGTACCACCCCACGATGAGCCCCAGCACGACGCCGGCCACGAGGGCCATGGCAAATCCGACCGCGAAGTTGCGGCCGCTGTACGCCAGGTCCGAGAGGAGCGTGCCGCGAACCCACAACTCATGGAACTGGCGCACGATGGCGGACGGCCCGCTCATGAACAATGGCGAGATCTTCCCGGCGGACCAGAAGGCCTGCCAGATGCCCAGGATCACGACCACGGCGCTTCCACCCAGGATCAACGCCTCGTGCTTCTGATAGAAGCCCCGCCTCGATCGTGGTGAGGTCTCGGCGCTCATCGTCCATTGCTTGACGAAGCAGCAACAGCGCGGCAGTCTATCATTGCCGTTGACCTTCGCACGACAAGGAGAGGCACTGCTGGTGGCCGCCCTCCGCGATCGCTGCCACGCTGCGATCGAGCCCACGTACGTTGAACGCAGAGCCCGCAAAGCCCGCAGGGAATTCTTGCTGCACGCTGCGATCGTGATCACGAAGAGCAAACCACAGAGTCACAGAGACGCAGAGAACGTACAGAGGAGCCCGCTAACGGTCCGACGGGCGTCGCGAGGCGACGCGCGCGGCGAACCGCAGCTCCCGTCGCGTTCCGCCTGATCGCTTCCGCAGCATAGGGAAATTCTTCTCTGCGCGTCTCTGCGTCTCTGCGTCTCTGCGGTTAATCTGTGAGCTCTGCGATCTCTGCGCGCTCAGCGGTTGCCTTGTTTTAGTGTCTTCGTGTGCTTCGTGCGCTTCGTGATTGAAACGTTCTACCGCTGGAGCTGTGCCGATTCCTCTTCGATTAGCTGCCAGATCGCGTCCTCGATCTGGAGAAACTTCGGGTCCCGCTTCAATCGGAGCGTCCGCGGACGCTCGAATGAAACCTGGAACACGTCCTTCAGCCGGCCGGGACGCGCGCTCAACACCGCGACGCGGTCGGCCAGGTAGACACCCTCGTTGATCTGATGGGTGACAGCGCCGCAAAGGGCTCGTCCATCAGCAACACGACTGGATCGGCGGCGAGTGCCCTGGCGAGATTCACGCGCTGCTGCATGCCGCCGGACAGCTCCGACGGGTAATGCCGCTCGAAGCCACCAAGGCCCACCAGCTTCGTGAAATACCCGGCGCGTTCATCCATGGCCGCTTTGTCGAACCGGCGCTGGAGCTCCATGCCATACCGCACGTTCCCGGCGACGGTCCGCCACGGCAGCAGGCTCGACTGCTGAAAGACCACGGCGCGGTCGATTCCCGGACCGTCGACCTTCCTGCCATCGATCTTCACCGAGCCCTGCTCGCAGGGAAGCAGGCCGGCGACGATGTTGAGCAGCGACGTTTTTCCGCAGCCGCTCGGACCGACGATCGCCAGGAACTCGCCGTCGGCCACGGAAAGCGTCACATCGATCAGCACGGGCACCTCGCGCGCGTCGCGCTCGAGCCAGTACCTCTTGGAGACATGGTCAATCTCCAGTTTGACCACGGCGCCCTATCTGAAGGCGATTCTCGATTTGCGATCCTGCTCCGCTTTGACTCCGGCCTCGAAGAGCTTCTCGAAGAAGCCGTCCTTCACCAGGCGATCCACGATGCGGTTGTCGATCACGGTGCGGAAATCGAACGCCTTCATCTGTGCTGCGATCTGCGGATCCGCCTGCTGGTCGATCACGGACTTCACGGCCGGGGCCAGGACGTACGGCACGCGCTCGAAGAGATTGGGTCTGGCATACAGGTCGTAGATGCGTTCCACGTCCGCCTGCGGCTGTCTGTCGTAGGCCATGTAGGCCTTCACCGCGAACGCCTTGTCATCATAAAAACGCTTGATCGCCTCCGCCTGTGCCTCGATCAGCGATTCGGCGAGCTTCGGATCGGACGCCACCACGCTTTTCTTCATCAAGTGGCCCGTGGAGGCGAAGATGTCCGCGTGCTCGGCGAGGTTTGCCAGGGTCTTGTAACCGGCGTCCTCCAATCTGAAGTAAGCGGGTGCGGTCAGCATCGTCGCATCCGCGCGTCCGCTCTCCAGGGCCGCGGCTCGTCCGCTGACGTCGGTGCCGACCGGAATCCACTGGACGTCTCGGGGCGTGAGGCCGGATTTCCCGAGAAGCGCCACGACGTAGCCGTACGGCGCGTCGCCGATCTGGCTCACCGCCACGCGCTTGCCCTTCAAATCGCGGACGCTCGCGATGTCCTTTCGCCCCATCAGGGCAAACGTGCCTTTGTTGAGCGAGCTCCCGATGAGGGTGAACGATCCGTCTTTGGTGCTCGCCTGCATCAACTGCTCGAGCGAGGAGTTGACCATCTGACCCTCGCCGCTGACGAGCATGGCGATGCCGGTCGGATGCACGCCAAACTGCAGCGTCACCTCCAGTCCGTGCTTCTGGTAGTACCCTCCCTCCTTTGCGATGAACAGCGGCCATTGCGAGCCGCTGCGATTCGGATAGACGATGGTGACTTTCTTCAGGGGCTGGGGCTGGAGCCAGGCGCCGGCACCCACCAGGATTGCAGCCGTGAAGAACACGAGTCGGTGTCGCGACAGCATGGGGCGTATTCTAATGTGTTGGGCCGCGGGTGAGCCGTGGCCGTGAGGTGCAGTCAGAACAGCCCACGCTTTAGTTTTTGGCAGGTATCACCTATGATACCGGTGTGGTGCCTGGCATTGTCCTCGACACGAATGTCCTTCTGGCGGGACTGCGGTCGAGTCTCGGTGCCTCGAATCGAGTGCTGTCGCTCGTGGGGACTGGTCGCTTTCGTCATGTCGTCTCGGTCGCGCTCCTGTTTGAGTACGAGGCAGCGCTGACGAGGGCCGAGTCCAGGATCCGTTTGCCGCGTCCGGTGATCGAAGACATTCTCGACTACGTCTGTGCCACTGGGCAGCGCCAGCAGATCTACTTTCTGTGGCGGCCCACGTTGCCCGATCCGAGCGATGATCTCGTCCTGGAAGTGGCCGTGCACGGCCAGTGCGACCGGATCGTGACGTTCAATACGCGCGATTTTGCCGGGTCGGAACGATTCGGGATAGAGGTTGAGACGCCATCGACGTTCCTGCGTTCTCTTGGAGGACGGTCATGAGTGCCTTGAGTCTGCGGCTTCCAAATTCTCTGCACGAGCGCGCCCGTGAGTTGGCTCGGCGAGAGGGCGTCTCCATTAACCAGCTGGTCTCGTCAGCGTTGGCGGAGAAGATGTCGGCACTCCTTACCGAGGAGTACCTCGAGGTCCGTGCGCGGCGTGGTTCGCGCACTCGCTTCCTCGCTGCGTTGGCTCAAGTTCCCGCCGTCGAGCCAGACCCAGAGGACGTGTTCCCGGTCGAGGCGCCCAACACGGCGCTGCAGCCGACGAGCCGCGCGCGGCGCAAGAGCAAGTTGCGAAAGCGATCTCGCGCCGCTGGCGGCTGAGCACCAATCGGTTGGACGGCTGAAGAACCGCCGGCGTACGCTTGGACAAGAGCCAGCTCAATCTGTGTTCAACACGATCGGAGGGGACGTGAAGAGACGTGAGTTCGTAGTCTCGACTTTGGCGGGTGTAGTGAGTCTCTCCGGCATTTCCCGCGTGGCCGGTCAGGCGAAAACGATCACGCTCGATCTGGGCGCTCTTGCAGATGCGAAGAGCTTGAAGCTCTTCAACCGCGGCGCCAGCCGTTTCATCGACGGCGCCAGAAACGGCGTCCGGTTGAGCCAAGCCCCTGGTGACGGAGTCGCGTTCCTGCCGGGAATCGAGCTCGGCAACGGAACCCTCGAGCTCGACGTCCGCGGCAGGGACGTCGCGCAGCAGAGTTTCGTCGGCGTGGCGTTTCACGGAGTCGACGCTACGGCCTACGATGCAATCTACTTCCGTCCGTTCAACTTCAGAGCCACAGATCCCATAAGCCGCAGCCACGCGGTCCAGTACCACTCGCTTCCGGTCTACACGTGGCAGAAGCTGCGCACCGACCAGCCGGGGAAGTACGAGCAGGCGGTGAATCCGGTGCCCGATCCGAACGCATGGTTCCGCCCGCGCATCGTCATTGCGAACCCGAAGGTGAGTGTCTTCGTCGGCGACGCCAAGGACCCGTGCCTGATGGTGAATCTGCTGAACGATCGCAAGAAGGGCCTGGTCGGCCTGTGGGTGGGGAACAACTCCGGTGGAGACTTCGCCAACCTCACCATCATTCCCGCTGTGTAGGCGCCGCGAACGGGACAGAGGCGGCACCACTGGAAGCGCCGCACGTATGGAACGCAGAGGGCTGGCCAACATCGGCTTGGAGCCGTCACGCCGGCGCCTAGTGCGATTATGAGCCGCAGAGCGTCAGACCGCAGAAGAACCATCCATGAAACGCATCCTTGTTCCAACGGAATCTGGCGCGGATTGGAAGCGGCTCCTCGCCAAACCCGACCTTCATTGGAAGCCCGGCAAGTCGGCGATGAGTGCAGCAGCTTCCTGGGAGGCGGCAGGCGATCGCCTTCCGAGTGAGTTGAGCGCAGCGCTCGCGGCGTCGAACGATCCGAATTTGGCCGGTCTTGAACTTCTCCTTGGGGTGCCAGAGTGGGAAATCGAACTCCCGGGTGGGCTGACTACATCACATACCGACGTCCTAGCACTAGCGCGCAACGATCGTGGTCTTGTGGTGCTCGCCGCAGCAGCAGGTCTGTGCTCACGGCCATGTCCGCGGCTTCCATTTTCGCCACGCGCGACTGGATCGAGCCGAAGCGTCGTGCTGCTTCCGACTGAGTCAGGCCGAGCTGCTCACTGCGTCCCCGGAGGTCCGCAGCAAGGGCGAGCTTCGTTTCGATGAACCGTCGTTCGTCATCGGACAGCTCCAGGAAGGTGTCCGTGTCGGCGACTGTCCAACCGGCTCGTTCCAACCGCTTAGGTTTTTCGGTTCGCATTGGGATTCTTCCTCTTGCTGAGCGTCTGGAAGGCCTCCGGGCGCTTTCGACAGTCGGTGATCAGGGCTGGCGGGGTGACCGGTCTCTTCTTGCTAATCACTTGTTGCCTCTGCGCATGGTGTCTCTGGGCGTGGCGGCTTTTGGATCCCTTTAGCCGTGGATCCGGACTTTGTGTCGAGCCATACGACAACGGCACGGTCCATTAAGTCAGCTGATCGAGAGTCGCTCGGAGAGTGACACCCACGAGGCACAATGACGCCGCAGCGTGCGTGGTGCGTCTTGCCGTCATGCTTTGACCGGAGTACGCTTTTCCCCATGACCACCGTGGCAGAAATCAGCGGCGCCGTTCGCCGGTTGCCGAAGCGGGACCTGGCCAGGTTTCGCAAATGGTTCATGGAGTATGAGGCAGCGGCATGGGATCGGCAGTTTGAACAGGATGTTGCGACTGGCCGGCTCGACAAGCTCGCTCGCGAGGCCCTCAAGGAGCTTCGAGCCGGACGTACAACCGAGCTGTGACGCATCGCGCCACGCCTCGGTTCTGGCGGTGCTATCAGCGCTTGCCGCAGCAGGTGCGGCAGCTACAAGCCAAGAACGAGTCGAAGGCCGTTCTCGACGTCTTCGAGGAACTGGCCTCGCGGCCGGCGCGCTTCATCAGGAAATCGCGGTCGACGGTGATGACTTGTGAGACGTTCGCAACGTGTCGCGCGCGAGCGACCGGCTCTGCAGGCGGCGCAGCGAGCGCGGCAGGCGACTGTCCTCGGATCCGTAGACGGCGTTCAAACGGACGGTCACCTTTCGACCTCGGTGCTTAGCGACGAATTCGGCGAGTGCGGTCGCATACAGACGGCTGCGGGACACGCCAAGTCGCCTGCTGAGCGTCTCGCCTGATTCAAAGTTTGGCGATTTCCGGAAACTTCGCAAGGATGGTCTTGTCGAACGTCACGAGCGCCAGGTCGCGTTGCGCGGCAAGCTCTACGAATAAGGTATCGTAGACCGCGACGCCAGAATCCACTGCGCGAGTCAATGCGGCTTGCCACAAGGCTCGAGTCGGAACCGACTGGATGCCGAGCCGCGCGGCCAGGTCGAGCTTCTGGTGCCCTTCCTCCCTCGGCAAGATACGTGTGCGCACCGCCATCCAGATCGCGTTGGCCAGCTCGGCCTCCCAATGGACCGGCGCCCATGCTTCGCCGACAGTCCGCCAGAACTGCCGGACTTCGTCGAGGAACGGTTCTGTTCCGAGCAGGTAGTAGGCGATGACGTTGGTATCGACGACCGCCGTCATTGCTGCCCGACCCGGATCCACGCTTCCACTTCACGGGCTCTCGGTCGGCGCGTTTGGCGCGCCCACGACCGTTCAATTTCGTCGAGGAGGGCCAGCCGGTCGCCAACGTGTTGTTCGAGGACGGCCCGCACTTCTTGCTCCATCGAACGCCGGTTTCGCCGCGCCAGCGTCTTGAGCGACTTCACGGTTTTGGTCGGGACATTTCGAACCGTCAAGGTTGCCATGGTGACCTCTTGCCAGCACAATGCTAGCATTCGAGCAGGCGTCCAACAAGCGCCGCACCCGGCGGCCTCTGCTGCGCTCGCGAGCCGCCGCGGGTGAAGGCGAATCGTCAATCGGACGCGCGCCGTTCCGGGCCAACCTTGAAGACCTTCCTGGCGTTGTCCTCGAAGATCATCCGCTTGTCGGCCGCGGTCAGGCACTCCATGCTCTCGATGAGATGCCGCGTGTCGTCCAGCCACCGCCCGGTTTTCGGATCCTTGACCGTGCCGACGCCGGGCCGTTCGGTGCCGAACAGGCAATGGTCCGCGCCAACCGTCTTGAAGAGCAGCTCGAGCGCGTCCTTCGAATAGAGAACGGTGTCGTAGTACAACCGGCGCATCCGGTCCGAGAACCGTTCGAGACCCCGCCGGATCGCGCTCGCTTCGAACCGTGCGTACTGATAAGGAATGGCCCCGCCCCCGTGCGAGACGACGATCTTGAGCGTGGGAAAATCGGTGAAGACCGCGGAGTTCAGCAGGGAGACGACCCCGATGCTTTCCTCGTTGATGAAGTGGAGCGAGTATGTCAGCCGCTCGGAGCGGCAACCGGCCGAGTGAATGTGACCGGGGATGTCGAGCTCCACCATTTTTTCGTAGAGCGGATACCAGAACCGGTCGCCGAGCGGGGGGGTCTCCACGCCGCTGGCTTCACCTGGATCGGGATTCAACAGGCATCCCACGAACCCGCGTTCCTTGATGCATTGCTCCAGATAGGGAACGATCGCCTTGGGACTGACGCCCGGACCCTGCGGCAGGCCGCACACGCCGCGAAAGGTCTGCGGGAAAAGCTTCACCTGCCGCTCGATGATGTTGTTCGTCTCCTCGGTGAACCAGGCGACGAGCCTGGGGTTCTCGCTGTGCATCATCTGATAGGGGCGGGGTGAGACGATTTGCATGTCGGTTCCCGCCTCTTTCAGTTGCTCCAGGTGGGACGAGCCGCCGAACACGGGAGCATTCAGCGCTTTCACGATGTCGTCGTCGGTTGCCCCGGCGCTGCCGCGGCCATGCGCGCCCCGATGCGCCAGAATATTCGCCTTGTACGCGTACAAGCTCTCGGGAGCCGTCACGTGTGCGTGTGCATCGATGACCATCCCTGACTCCTTCGCCATTCAATGAAAAAGCCCGCTCTCGTGATGAGGGCGGGCTCGGAGCGCCAGCCGGACCGCAGGATCTTATTTCGCAAGGTCCTTCATCGGGCCGAGCACGGCTCGGGGTTCCAACCGGAAGCCTCGGGAAGCTTCTTGAATTGCGAGCTCGTGACGAAGCCCTGCGTCAAATACCGCGCATCGTCGACGACCGTGGTGACAACCAGCCACTGGTCGCCGTCGGGCGGCGTGTGGCGGTCGTAGTACTCCGTCAGGACCGCATTCCCGCTGTAAGGCACGCCGTTCTTGCGCAAGTACCCCGGACGCATGTGGGTTGTGACGACCTTCAAACTGCCTCCGCGGACTTGTCCGCGCCCGCCTCCTGCTCCCTGCGCGGTCCTGGCAAGCTCCCACTGGCCAACCGAATAGCCTTGCCATGTCGGCTCCCCGCTCTGTGAAAGTGATTCGCCAAAATGGACCAGGCGCGTCTGTGCTCCGGCGTCCGTATCGATTCGTATCGTGTCGTCGTTTTCCCACGTGATATGCAGCCGTCCAGGCACGCGCATGATTGCGGCGGCGCCGTACGCCTTGCACTGATCGCCGGCCGCCTCGTCTTTCGCGGGATCCCAGCTGTCCGCGACGCGGCGCCCCTCTGCATTGAGCGGAACTCCGCCGTACTGACCTTTGGGCGGAGTGACCATGCGGAAGCGCCAGTCCTCGGTGACGACCGATACCCAATACCCCGTGAGGTCGATCGGAGCAGACGCCCTGGGCGTCGCGGGCGTCTGGCCGCCCCGGCCGCGCTGAGCGTCGAGGCTGGCCGGCATCGAAGGCAGAACGGCCGCAGCGGTGACGACCACGACAACACATCCCTGCAGCATGCGCCTCGATGGAACGCTGTCGCGCTTTCCACCTCTCCGGCCGTTACTCGAAGCGTTCACTGGGACCCGACCAGCCGAACCCATCCGACTTCCGGTGAAGACTCTTCAGGACTCCCCTGCGGTCTGCAGGCGTGCGCGACGGGTTCATGGTGACGACGACTTCATCTCCGAGCTTGAGCGTGTCCCTCTTGATGCCCTCCTGGCCGAGCGATCCGGCGCTCCGCCACTCCAGCGACCACCGCTGCATCGCTCCGTTTTGATCCGGAGTCTCAATCTGAAGGAACGAATGCGGGTTGCGGAACAGACACTCGACGATCTTTCCTTCGAGCGTCACCTCCTTGTTGCCGTCGTAGGTCGCGGCAATCGAGTGGTGAGCGAGTGCCGTCGCGCCACAGAACAACGCTCCGGCCATGACCAGAAGACCTGCGTGGAGCTTCATCGGTGTCTCCCCGGAAACATCGATCGGTCGGATCGTGTAGTTACTGCTTTCGGCTGAGGCTCCGATACACGGCCTCGACAAACCTGTCGGTCGTCCACGAACCCGACGTGGCACCGTACAGGCCGTCGTAGTCCATGGTCGGCCCGGCCGACTTCACCTGCTGCAGCGTCATGCCGCGTCCAATCATGTCCTGAACACGGTCGCGAATGATCGTGACCATGTTCCGGTAATTGGTGACGTCGCCAATGTCGCAAAGCCGTCCATGACCGGGGATCACCATCGTGCCGCCCTGCGACCTGAACTCGGGAATCGCGAGATCCAGAATGAAATTCAGTCCATCGATCACGCCCTGAATGCCGCCGCCCCTCTCCAGGTCGATCATGGGATAGCTGGTGGTCGATAGAATGTCTCCGGCGCTGATGACGTCGGAGTAACGGAAATACACGAGGCTGTCGCCGTCGGTGTGCGCGGCCGGCTGGTGAAAGATCTGAATGCCTTCTCCATTGAAGAACTCGCTGAGCTTATACCGTGGCACGTGGTAGGTCTCCGTCGGCATCGCGCCGGACGGGACGGGAGCCTGGGCTCCCGCAGGCTGGCTCATCCTCATCAGGACATTTTCATGCGAGATGATCGTGGCGGTCGGTACCACCGTCACCGGAGGGAACGTCACGGCGACGATGGGAGAGTCGTGAGGGAGCTCGGCCAGCTTCTCGTTTCCTCCCGTGTGGTCCGGATCGCCATTTGTATTGATCACGTAGCGAATGGGCTTCGGCGGGGCCGGTGAGCTGATCGTCGCGTTGATCGAAGGACTCGTCCACCCGCCTGGAGTCGCCGGACAATGCAGGCCGACGCACCTGTTGGGAGCAGGTGAAGCCGTCAGCGTGGTGGCCAGCTGCAAGACCTTCGTCAGGACCTTGTCGGTCATCCGGGCGGTACCGGTGTCCACCAGCAGGATGCCGTCCCGGCCCACCGACATCGTGATGTTGGCGCCCGCGCCGACGAGCATGTAGATATTCCCCTGCACCGGCAGAACGTGAATCTCCGAGTCAGCGCGGTCGTGGTTCTGCGGGGCCGGTTTCGCCAAACCAGCCGGTCGGGCGCGCGAGGCCCCGCGTAACGTCAACCGGTACTCCGGATACGTCGTTGCCGCGCCGCCCCTCGCCGCCTCCGCGGGTATCCAGTCCGCGGCATCGGCCAGATGCGCCGTCTGGCCCGGCAGGAAATGGGGCACCGCCGTCGAGATGTTTTCCTCGCTGACGGTGCACGGATAAAAATCCAGCTGGCCGTGCGGGTCCAACTGATAGTTCGTCGTTTGAATGAACGGCTCTTCCAGCCAGACGGGATCGGTGAGAATCATGACGACGGTCAGGTAGTCACCGTGCCGCGTGAGATATTCGATCATCGTGGCCCGGTCGCTGAAGCTCGCGCCGTTGCGCCGGAGATAACTCCCTTTGAGGTGAGTGGTCGTGACCACCAGCGTGTGGCCTTCCCATTTTCCGGTCGAGAAGCCCGACCAGGTGTGGGGCGCATACTCCGGCGGATGCGGGCGTCCGTCCATGTAAATCGGCCGCTCCAGGGATCGCAGATACTCGACGTGAAGCGCCGTGAGCGTGCGCCCGATCGGATCTATTTCCTCCGAGATCCGCACGCTCCCCAACGCCCGCCACTGATAAGGGCCTGAGTGCGGCCGACACTGAAACTCCGGCAGGCTCCACTCCGAATGGTCGTGGCTGTCGGCCTTCATGCGCCCCGCATCGTTGAGCGGGATTCCCTGGTAGTCGCCCAGCGGAGGACCCCCTGAACGCTCGTACGAATCCTCGTGAATCCGCTCGGCCCACACTCCGGAAAAATTGGTTTGAGCCGGCGCCGGAATGCTCAGAGCCAGCAGCGTCACCAGCGGAAGGAAGGTGCGGAGGACGATGCTCAACGCCCGCATCCTACGACGGCCCGCCGCACCTGTAAAGACCGATGGAGCCCAATTCCGCCGCCAATTCCCCTGGCGTCCGTGACGGGTGTATAGTGTCCGCGGCACGCAGCCGCAGCCGACGCGGGGGCTGTGCGCCCCGGAAACATGTGGGAGGTGCCGATGAAGGCCAAGTTGATTGTGGTGTTCGCAGGTGCCGGTCTTCTCATCTGGGCCGTGCCGATTCTCGCCCATCATTCCTTCGCCTCTGAGTACGACGCCGACAAGCCGGTCGAGCTGAAGGGCGTGGTGACGAAGGTCGAATGGATGAATCCGCACGCGCGTTTCTACGTCGACGTCAAGGACGCGAAGGACCAGGTGACGAACTGGAACCTGGAGCTCGCCAGCCCGAACGTTCTGGTTCGGAACGGCTGGAGGAGGACGTCCCTCCAGGTCGGCGATCACGTCACCGTGAACGGTTCGCTGGCCAAGGACGGATCGAAGATGGCCAACGCGAAAGACGTCGTGCTGGCCGACGGCCGCAAGGTGTTTGCCGGGTCCACGGGCGGGAACCAGTAATTCGAGGAGCCTCAACGTGAGAAAGCACCTGGCACACATGGGCACGGGCCTCTGCGCCGTGGCCCTTCTTCTCGTTCCTCTCGTGGCAGCGCAGGCGCCGCAAGCCAATCCGACGCGCGTCCAGTCGCCACCCAGACTGCCGCCCCCGCCGGAGGGACCGACGCCCCGTCTTCCGGACGGGAAGCCGGACCTGGCTGGCGTCTGGAGCGGTGGCGGTCCCGTGGGTGACCTCGCCGTGGGGCTGGCCAAGGGCGAGACGATTCCGATCCTGCCCGAGGCGCAGAAGATCATGGACGCCAGGGAATCGAAGGATGATCCGGAGGCGAACTGCCTGCCGACCGGCATCCCGCGGGTTGCACCTTATCCGTGGAGGATTCTACAGACCCCCACGCACATCTTTTTGCTTTTCGAAGGGAACATCCACAGCTATCGCCAGATCTTCATGGACGGGCGCAAGCACCCCGTCGATCCGGACCCCACGTGGTACGGGCACTCGATTGGCCGATGGGAAGGCGACACGCTGGTGGTCGACACCGTCGGGTTCAACGACAAGTTCTGGTTCGATTTCCGCGGCCACCCGCACACCGAAAAGCTGCACACCATCGAACGGTACACGCGCACCGGCCTCGGGCTCCTGGAAAACAAGGTCACGATCGACGATCCCGGCGCGTACTCCAGGCCCTTTACGCTGACATTCATGGCCCGCCTCCGACCCAACGAAGAGCTCATGGAGTACATCTGCCAGGAGAACAACCAGGATGTGCACCACCTGCGAGGCAAGGCGCGAGTGCCCTAGAGCAGCCCGTAGTGGAACCTGGTACGAAGCGCTCTACCACGAAGATCACGAAGCGCACGAAGACACGAAGAAGACGACGGTTTAAACGCAGAGACCGCTGAGCACGCGGAGGAACCCGCGCGGCCGGGCCCGCAAAGCGGGCCCTCGCGGACGGAAACGGCCGGCGCAACACAAACGTTCCCGCGGATCGGCTTTGTGTTGCGGCGGCCGTTTTCGTCCGCGCAACGGCTGGCTACGCCAGCCGCCGCAGCGCTCGCTTTCGTGTCTTCGTGATCTTCGTGTCCTTCGTGATTGGCTTTTCGTCTCTGCGCCCTCAGCGTGCTCTGCGGTTAAACGTGGGTACGAATGCAGCGTGACAGGGGATGTGAGGACGCGAGACGTTCACCGCGGACAGGTAGGCCTGATCTCGCCCGGCATGCCACGCGTCGGAGACTATCTGCAGACCGGGGTCACGCAGACCGAACCGGTAATCGGAGGCGGGATGGGCAGTCCGGCATCCGTCATCAGCTTGCGCAGCAGCGCCGCCGTCTCGGGGTGGGCGATCGCCGATTGCACGCCGACCCTCACGAGACCCTCCGCGTAATCCACGGGCAGCCAGTTGTGTCCAAGCAGCGCTCCGCTGACCGTGTCACGACTGCCATTATCCCTGGCGTCCAGTCTGGCGCCGTGGTCCACCAGGAGTTGAACGACCGCGTTCCTTCCCTTGTGCGCGGCGCCGTGCAGCGCCGTGCGCCCGTCGCC
>QHWJ01000401.1 GCA_003222535.1 Acidobacteriota bacterium
CTTCCAGCGCGGCGCCGTCGACGGCCTCAGCGTCGTCGTCCCGTTCGGCGAGGCCGAGTACTACCGCGCGCGGCCGAGCATCGCCATCCCGCGCCCGGGCTCCGGCGAAAACGCCGCGATCGATCTCGACGGCTTCTTCGGGTTCAATCCGCGGCTGCAGGGGCTGAAGCCGCTGTGGGACGCACGCCAGCTCGCGGTCGTGCACGCGTGCGGTTCGCCGGACAGCACGCGGTCCCACTTCGATGCGCAGGACTACATGGAAACCGCGACGCCAGGCGTGAAGAGCACGTCGGATGGATGGCTGAACCGCTACCTGCAGGCGCGCCGCGCGGAGGTCCCCACGCCGTTCCGCGCCGTTGCGCTGACGGCGCAGCTGCCGCGCATGCTCCAGGGCACCGCGCCGGCGCTCGCGGTGAATCAGATCGGGCAGTTCGGCATCCGCGGCGGCCAGGCGAGCGAGATGATCGGCGCGTCGTTTGAAGCGGAGTACGCCGCCGCCGCCGATCGCGTGCTGAACGGAACCGGGCGCGAGGCGTTCAACGCGATCAGGATGCTCAAGAGCACCGACCCGTCGAAGTATCAGCCGGCCAACGGCGCCGACTATCCGCGCAGCCCGTTCGCGCAGGCGCTGCGCCAGGTGGCGCAGCTCACGAAGGCGAACGTCGGGCTGGAGGTCGCGTTCGCCGACATCGGCGGCTGGGACACGCACGTGAATCAGGGTGCTGCGCAGGGGCAGCTCGCGGCACGGCTCGACGACTTCTCCCGGTCGATCGCCGCGCTCATCAGGGACCTCGGCGATCGCCTGGAAGATACCGTGGTGCTGACCATGTCGGAGTTCGGGCGGGCGGTGAACGAAAACGGCAATCGCGGCACCGATCACGGTCATGGGAACGCGATGATGGTCATCGGCGGAGGCGTCCGTGGCGGCCGCGTCTACGGCAAGTGGCCCGGGCTCGACGTCGAGCGACGGTACGACGGCCGCGACCTCGCGGTGACCACGGACTTCCGCGACGTCTTTGGCGAGATCGTGACGCGCCATCTCGGCGTCACCGACGCGCGCCAGGTGTTCCCGGGGTACCCGCTCAGCGCAGCGCGCTTCCCAGGGCTGTTCGGGTGAGAATTGGTGAGTTGGTGAGTTGGTGAATTGGTGAGTTGGTGAATGACTGATAAATTCAAATCGCCAAGTCACCAAATCGCCCAAGTCACCAAATCACCAAGTCACCAAATCACCAAATGTGAAGCATCACCGTGACGATGGGAGCGTCTTCAGGCGCTCCTGCGCGCTGCGATAGTACGGATCCGACGATGGCACCTGCTGGAGCAGCGTGCGGGCATCATCGATGCGACGCTGGCCGATGCGCGTGAGGGCGAGCAGAAACTTGGCCGATGGACGAGTCGGCTCGAGGCCGAGGCTGATCTGCAGCGCGGCTGCGGCGAGGTCGAACTCCCCACTGAGCAGATGGACGACTCCAAGGTCGCGCTCGAACCCCGCGTCGTCCGGGTACAGGCGCTCCATTCTCGCGAACTCACGGCCGACGCGCCGGAAGCGTTCGGTGTCCTCCTGGCCCAACGGGCTGCCACCCAGATTGATGAGCGACACGAGCGCCGAGATGCGGACCGCGCGCTGCGGGTCGTCCAGCGCGCCCAGGACGGCGGACCGTGCGGCACCGTCCTGCGAGGCGCGCTGTCCAAGGCTCGAAATCGCCACTTCACGGATGGCCGGGTGCCCTGCTTTCGCTGCGACGAGCAACGCGGCCGCGGCGCGCGCGTCCACGTAGTTGCGAAGATAACCGACCGCATTCGCCTGAACGAGGGGACCGGCTGTGTCGTCCGCGGCGAGCGCGATCAAGCGGTCGAGCGCCTCGGGACGATTCGCGCGCGCGGCCGTGAACGCTTCGGCCCGTTTGACGAGCCTGGTGCGGCGCCCGCGAGGCCACCACTGGTCGAGCACGTCCACCGCCCACGCCGCCTTCTTGTCAGCGTGGCACTCCGTGCACGCGTTGGGGATGCCGAAAGCGACGGTGTTCTCCGGCGCCGGCACACTGATCGTGTGATCACGCATCGTCGCTTTGATGCTGACGACCGTCCTGGGCATGTGGCATTCGACGCAGGAGCTTCCCGCGCTGCCGGCGGCATGACGTGTGTGCGCGCTCAGGCGCGTGCCGATCTCCTGGTGGCACCCCGTGCACAGCGCATTGTTGCTGGCCGCGAGCTGCGGGTTCCTGTCGATGTCCGGCTCGTGCGGGTCCCTGTGACAGCTCGTGCAGGTCGCGCGGCCGCGCAGAAAACATTCGCTCTGCCACAGGCCGAGCGCGTCGTTCGAAAACCGCCGCGGACGGCCGTCGGGCCAGTAGGGCGAGTCCAGACCGGGACGCGGATCGTACTCGAGCCTGGGCGTGAAATAGTCGTAGTAGTCCCTGCCAGCCCGATAATCGGGGTCGACCGCATTGCGCAACGAGTGGCACTGCGCGCAGATCATGCTGCTCGTTTTCGGATCGAGGCGCGTCGGCCGGACGATGAATGCCTCGCCGGCCGGAGATCGCGCCTCCGCGCGCGTGTACGCCTCGACGTGCGCGCTCCCGGGGCCGTGGCACCGCTCGCACGATGTGCCGAAATCAACCCATCGCGTCGCATACTCTCCGGTTGCCGGACGATAGTTGTTGTCCTGCTGGCTGACGTGACAGCCGACGCAGTGCTTGTTCCACTGCTGGACGGGATTCCGGTCGGTCTGTTCGGGCCGGACGATGTCCATGTTGTGGAACCATTCCTGCCGCTGCACGTCCCAGCTCGGCGGCAACACGATGATCCTGCCCTTTTCGACCGTCGTCAGGTAGTGCTGGATGCGGCGGCTGCCGAGCGTGTACTCGACCTTATGTTCCTGCTCCTTCCCAGTCAGTGACGATGTGATGAAGTACTCACCGTTCTCGGCGCGCAGCGGGTAACGCGTTCCGTGCAGGGTGACGCTGGCTTTCGAAAAATCACCCTTGATGCTGGCCGCCGTCGCCGGCTGCAGCATCTTGCTGTGCCGGCCGCTCTTCCAGGTCTCGTGGATCGGCTGGTGACACGAGACGCACGCCTGCGCGCCGACAAACGCACGGGCGCCATCCGCGTTGACGGCCGGAGGCTGGCTCGCCCCGGTGCGGGCGCGTCCCGCCCATGCGAGGACGATCAGGATCACGATCGCAACGGATGGGAGACGACGCCGCGGCGTCAGCAGCTGCCGGAGCGCGAGCGCGGTCGCCTTCATACTCTGTTCTTCCTCCGACACGAATCGGACATCCGGAACGCGTCTGCGGCGCGAGGCCTTCAGAGCGTGCTCCTAACCCGTACGAATGTTCTCGAATTTCGAGCGCCTTGTCCAATGCCCGATTTTTTTGTGCATCCAACGTTGTCGCGCAGCCAAAGCCTTCGCGCTACCAGTTTCACCGCCTGCTGCGATTTTCACTTTGGCGTAGCCAAAGCGCGAGGACACGGAGGATATGGAGGCAACGGCCAAGCCTCCGTTTCTTCGTTTCTCCGTGTTTGGCCGTTAACTCCGTCTGCTCTGTTATCTCGGCCTGCCGCACTGAAGTGAAAACAGCGGTAAAAGGCGGACGCCCCGGCGATGT
>QHWJ01000402.1 GCA_003222535.1 Acidobacteriota bacterium
TCGAACGTGGGGTCTTCGAACGTCACGCCCTGCGGCGTCGGGATCGGCGTCGGGAGAGGCCTCAGGAACGGCTCTCCACCACCGTTGATCTCCCACCGCAGCAGCATCGCGTTGTCCTCGTGGACCGTGTTGTGGCAATGCTCCATGAACATTCCCCCCCAGTCGCGGAACTGCATCGTGATCGTGACGCTGCCGTCCGGACGAAGCCGGTAGACGTCCTTGCGTCCCCGCTCCCATTTCGGCACATTCGACGCGCTGCCATTGCGCGCGAGGATCTGCCCCTCTTCGAAGTGGATGTGGACCGGGTGGTCCCACTCGCCGCCGTCGTTGATGAGACGCCACACTTCACGGGTCCCGAATCTCGGCGCCGCCGAAATCCGGCCGTAGTCCGCATCCAGCTTCTCGCTGTCACCCGTGCTGATGCCCCAGGGGCCGAACAGTGCCGTGAGGGGATTGCGGCCTTGCTGATCCGCGCCGTCCCCGAACACGAAGGTGCGCACGCGCGCCACGGGAATCTGCGACAGGTCCGGATTTGGAATCATCACGCCGGGCACCCGGCTCACGTCCGGCTTCGCCGGCTCTCGAACGATCCGGAACTCGAGAAACCGGCCGACGCACGGATCCGGCGACGTGCCGGAGAGCGCCCTGGCCATCGATAGATCCTTCGCCGGCATCGCGCCGTCCTCGTGCTCGCAAAGGTTCACCAGGTGCAGCTTCTCGTTGACGAGGTAGTTCGAGAAGTCGATGACGATGTCGTAGCGCTCCGCCGTGCCCTGCTCGTCGAGGGCCAGGAGCGTCACCGGCGCCGGCAGCAGGTTGCCATCGTTGGCGATCTGAATGATCGGCTGGGCCGCACCCGACGCGTTCGCGAGCGCCACCTTGAAGAACCGCGACGCGCTGGTGTTCAGGATGCGGAAGCGGTACTTCCGGCGCTCCACTTCGAAGTACGGGTTGTAGGCGAAGTTCGTGGTCATCACATCGCCCAGGAACCCCTCGAAGTTGAAGATGTCGAAGTACTGCTGCCCGTCGCGATCCATCGCCTTGTCGGCCAGCAGCAGGTTCACGTCGTAATCCAGATTGCCCCAGTCCTTCGCCGAGCCGCTCGGCAGCCGGAGATTGACGCCGTCGTCGATCTCCTCGTTGCCCCGATCGAGGCCGCTGTAGATGTTGAGCATCGCCACGTTGCCCTTGTACACATTCTGCGACGTGAAGCCGAACATGTGGTCGTGGAACCAGTGAGTGCTCATCGTCTCGTGCCAGTCGCCCGGGACGTTGATCAGGCCGCCGCCGCCATCGGGCGTGCTCGCCATCCGATCGGTCGCACCCGTATTCATGCTGAAACGTCCAGCCAGCACGATCGGCCAGTGATAGTCGTAGAACTGGTTCGGGAAGAAGTAGGCGCCGGTAAAACCGTCGTTCTCCGCCCCGTGATGGCCGTTGTGCTCGTGGGTCGAAATCGTGTGGCGCCCGAACCCGCCGTTCTGTCTCACGTCGGCCGGCAGGCCGTTATGGTGCCGGAACAGCAGCGGCTCGCCGTATCGCGCTTGCACGAGCTTGGGGGGAATCGTCCCGTTGAACGTCCACACGGAGCTCGGATTCTGGTTCGGCAGGCTCGGATGGAACCGCACCGGCATGCCCTGCGCCGGATCGATCCCCGAATTCAGGCTCGAGGCCACCTGCGGGTCGTAGCGGTAGTTGGTCGTCGCCGGCGACTGCGTCGTTTCGACGCACGCGCCGGGCGGGAACTCGTCCCACCGCTGATGCGCCCAGACCGAGCCCGGCGGCCGTCCTTCGATCGGACCGTAGCCGCCGCCCAGCAGGCGGTCGACCGGCATCAGCGTCTCGTTGGCGTACGCCTGAGGATACGGCGTCAGTGACGACACGGCGTTGCGCGGCAGGACATCGACGCGCGGCATCGGCTGCGTGAATGGCTTGACGCCAAAGAGCGGGCTTCGTGGCGTTCTCGTTTCATCGTCGTCGGACCTGGCCGAGGCGGTGCCTACGAACGGGTTGAGTCCGCCGATCGGCGCCAGCATCCCGGCACTCGTGAAGAGCCCCCACTTGATGAGATCGCGCCGCGAGACGCGCCCCCAGGACAGTTCTCTGACAATCTCGGTGCGATTCTGTCTTGCGCGCTCGGCGTCCCGCTGGCGCGCCTTCGACGCGTTCCATGGGAGGTAGATATTGCTCATGGTGGTTTCCTCCTCAGCCGGATCTACGGCCGAAACGCGACTGAACCGCTTGAAGTCAGCGGCGCGCACGGACAAGGATGGGAACGATCATCAACGACGACGGCGTTGGCGCTTTTTCTGTCACCTCTTCCGAAAGCGGCGAGGCGAGAGCGGCGACAGTGCGCGGCGGCCCTGGTCGGGCCGCCGCACCATCATGAGTCGCTACAGCGAGCGGAGGAAGTTCAACAGATTCTGCCGTTCCGGGGCGCCCAGATTGCTGCCTGAATCGGGACCAGCCCCGTTGAAGTTTTGCCTCACCCGGGTCCCCTCCGGACCTCCATGCCTGTTGATCGCGTCGATGAGGTTCGTTTGCTCGCCGTCATGCATGAGGAACAACCGCTGGCCGACCCCCCACAGCGGCGCGGTGCGGAACTGCTCGCCAGTGGCGCCGCCCTGCGCGATCCCGTCCCCTGTGCCGATGTCGTGCACCAGGAGGTCCGAAAACAAGTTGACGTCTTTTAACCTTAGCGCCGCGTTGGCGTGGTTCCCGGTGGTCATGGTCTTCATGTGGCAGACACTGCAGCCGGCCTTGTTGAACGCAGCCTCACCTGCCACGATTTGAGCGTTGGTGACGGTGCCGTAGGAGGACACGGGCGCCGGCGCCGCGAGGAAGCGCATGAAATCCGCGAAGTTATTCACGTCATCGATCACTTTCTGCGGCTGGGTCAACTCGTAGTGGACGGTGTCTTGGGGCGCGGTCACAACGCGTCTGCAGGCGGGGGGGTCTTGTGTACCTCCCTCGCCGCGCTCATCGGGAAACAGTTCGTTGGTGATGCCCTGCTCCACGTTGTAGGCCTCCCCGGCGAAGATGACCAGCGACTTGTTCTGCGCCTTCCAACCGAAGCGGGTAATGGTGCCGTCGTTGCCGTTGCGATTGGCGTTCCCGGTGATACCGAATGAGTTCACGCGACGCTCGTTGGCCTCTATGGTGGCGTCTTCGATTGCTTCGATCAGGCCGGCTCCAAACACGGGTGTCGGAATGCGGAATCTCAAGATTCCTGCGGTGCTGGCAGCGGCGAAGGCGGGCTGCGAGATGGTACATCCTGCCGGGGTGCCGGGAAGGCCCACGATGGTGAACAAATCGTGCACACCTCCGTCGGTGGAGAAGCGCACCTCGCGGACTGGCCCGTCGGATCTGATAATGCCGGTATCGGTTGTTACCAGATTGAGCTGCCCCGGAGGCGCTACGCTTACCTGTGGATTGGAAGCCGGACTGGATCCGCCCACGGCTGGATGCGCATGACAACCGGCGCAGCTGTTCAAATTGAACCGGGGGCCCAGCCCTGGTTCGGTCC
>QHWJ01000077.1 GCA_003222535.1 Acidobacteriota bacterium
GACCTCGGCCCATCCCAGCGCGAGCGAGAGAAAGATCGTGTTTCGCGCCGGGACGTAGGTCGAGGGGATGTCGCTCTCGTCAAGATTCCGATCGCGCGGGACCGGGACGTTCGACGTGAGCGACGAGCCGCCGATGGCGCGCAAGTCGACTTCGAGCTCGAGGTGCTGCTCGATGCCCAGCGCGCGCGCCACGTCCCGCGCCGCTTCCACCTCGCGCGCGTGGCGCTGCCCATAATGCAGGGTCAACGCGAACAGTGAAAAGCGCTGGGCCTTCACGATCGCCGCGGCCGTGTACGAGTCCAGCCCGCCGCTCAGCAGTACGACGGCTCGCATTTGGTAATTGCTGAATTGGTAAGTTGGTAAGTTGGTAACCTGGAGAGCTGGTCACCTGGATTTACCAACTCACCCACTTACCAATTTACCAACTCGCCAATTACACTCCTCTCGTCGTGGGTGTCCAGATGTATTTGTGAAGCTGAAGCTGCAGGCGCACCGGCAGGCGATCGGCGAGCATCCATTCCGACAGCGTCCTGGGGTCGAGGACGCCGTGCACGGGCGAGAGCAGGATCGCCGCGGCGCGGCCCGTCAGGCGGTGCCGCGCGATCACGTCACGCGCGAATTCGTAATCGGCGCGATCCTGGATGACGAACTTCACCTCGTCGTGCGAAGCGAGCCGATCGAGGTTGCTCCAGTCGTTCCTGTGGGCTTCACCGCTGCCGGGGCACTTGATGTCGACGATCTTCAGCACGGCCGCCGGCACGCGCGCGATCGGCCGGTGGCCACCGGTCTCGAGCATCACCGTGCGGCCGGCCGCAAGCAGCCGGTCCATCAGCGGGTACACGTCCTCCTGCAGCAGCGGCTCGCCGCCCGTGATTTCGACGAGCGGACAACCATGGTCCTCGACGGCGGCCACGACCTCGTCCACCGACATCTTGCGGCCCTCGTGAAAGGCGTACGGCGTGTCGCACCAGGAACACCGCAGGTCGCACGCCGTCAGCCGGACGAACACACACGGGCGTCCCGCCTGCGTCGATTCGCCCTGAATCGAATGAAAAATCTCGTTGACCGTCAGCATGACATTGCAGGATTGCAGGATTGCAGGATTGCAGGATTGCACAATCCTTTAATTCTTCCTTCCTGCAATCTCTATTATCCTACGCCTATGGCAAAAGCGACGTTCTACACGAAGCCCACTTGAACCACGTGCAAAAACGCCAGAAGTTTTCTGGATGCGGCCGGCGTGGAGGTGCACGAGCTCGACATCAACAGGGAACCGCCCTCGCGCGAGCTCCTCGAGAAGTACATCGATCCGGATCTGTTCCTCGATTTCGTCAGCACGCGCAGCCCGGTCTTCAAGCAGCGGCCGCTGCCGAAGTCGAAGAAGGAAGCGATCGCTCTCATGATGGAGAACCCGAACCTGATTCGGCGTCCCATCGTGATCAAAGGAGCCACGGTCATTTTCGGTTTCGACAAGGAACGGTACGAGAAGCTCTGATCAAGGCTCAACTCTCAAGGCTCAAGGCTCAAGGCTCAAGTTGAGAGTTGAGAGTTGAGAGTTGAGAGTTGCTATCCAAGGAAGCCATGTCAAATCTGCGAATCGGCACGTCGGGCTGGAACTACCCGTCCGGCAAGGGGACATGGAACGGCATTTTCTATCCGCCGCCCCGTCGCCGGCTCAAAGGGTTCGACGAGCTGACGTTCTACGCGGAGCATTTCGACACTGTCGAGGTGAACTCGACCTTCTACGGGCAGCCGCGGCCCGACGTCACGCGCGCGTGGGCCGAGCGGACGCCACAGGGCTTCGAGTTCTCAGTGAAGCTCTATCAGAAGTTCACCCACGCGCGGATGTTCAAGGAGCGGCTGGCCGGTGCGCTTCCCGGGCAGGCCAGGAGCGACGCCGCGCTGCTCGACGCCCTGGCGCGTCCGAACGCAACCGACCTCGACGCGTTTCGCCGCGGCATCGAGCCCCTGGCCTCGAGCGGCCGGCTCGGCGCGCTCCTCGCGCAGTTTCCGCCGAGCTTCAAGGACGTCCCGGCGTCGCGCGATTACCTGGCCGGATTGCTCCGCGCATTCGGCGGCTATCCGATAGCCGTCGAGCTCCGTCACCGAAGCTGGAGCGACGGAATCGGCGACACGCTCTCGCTCCTGAACACCTTCGGCGCGGCGTGGGTCCAGATCGACGAGCCGAAGTTCCGCTTCTCCATCCGGCAGAACTACCTGCCGAACGTGCAGGGCTTTTACTACATGCGGCTGCACGGCCGGAACGTCGAGAAGTGGTGGCGGCACGAGAAGTCGGAAGATCGGTACGACTACCTGTACTCGGCTGGTGAGCTGAAGGAATTCTCGGAAACCGCCGATGCGGCGAAACGGCTGGTGAAGAAGCTGTATCTCTACACGAACAATCATTTCTCGGCGAAGTCGGTTGCCAACGCCGCGATGATCAAGCAGCAGCTCGGCGAGCCGCTGGAGGGCGAGTATCCACGCGAGTTCGTCGAGCGGTATCCCGAGCTCGCAGGGGTGGTCAAAGAACAAACATGGCTGATGGCTGATGGTTGATGGCTATGGTTGATGGACAGTCCATGGTCCATAGCCATTTTTCATTAGCCATCAGCCATTATTGCCGCAGGTACATTCTGACGACCGAGTCGCCGCGCTCGAGTCGGGGCAGAACGTCGTCCCCGGCGATCACGTGCCCGAAGACGGTGTATTTGCCGTTCAGGTCGGGACGATCCGCCAGCGTCACGTAGATCTGGCTGTCCGCGAGCGCCGGATTCCCCTGGTGCGCCATCGCTACGGCGCCGCGGGTGTTCGCGCGCTTCTTCGTCATTTCGGAGACGCCGATCGGCTGGCCGCTCGACGCCTCCGCGCCGCGACCCCAGTCGGCTTCGCGTGCCGCTTCCCGTGACCGCGGGTCGCCCCACTGCACGAGGAACCCCGGCAGCGCGCGATGCAGACGCTGGCCGTCATAGAAGCGACGCTTCACGAGGTCGACCACGTGCGCAACCGTCCTGGGCGCCTCGGTCGGGTAGGTCTCGAATTCGAACGTACCCTTCGACGTCTCGACGACGATCACCGGACCGGTGGACTGAGAGAGAATCGTCACCGACAAAAGACAGAAACCGCAGAGCAGGCTGAGAACCCGGAGAGCACGTGGTTCGACAAGCTCACCACGAGCGCTCATCCTGAGCCTGTCGAAGGATGCGCGCCCGGCGGTTCCTGTCTTCGTGACGGTCATCGCTTCGCCACCTGCCCGACGCCGATCTGCGGGCAGTACGGCCGGATGACGCACGCGCCGCAACGCGGGTAGATCGGCCGGCACACGTTCTGGCCCCACGTCACGAGGTAGAGGTTGATGTAGGGCCACCACCGATCGCGCGTGGAGCGGTAGAGCGCCTGCTCTGTTTCGTCCGGCGTGCGGGTCCGGACCCAGCCGAGGCGATTCGAGATGCGGTGCACGTGGGTATCGACGCAGATGTTCCTGAGGCTCCTGAACGAGAGGATCATCACGAGGTTCGCCGTTTTCCGGCCCACGCCCGGCAGCAGCAGCAGATCCTCCATCGTCGCGGGGACACGGCCGCCGAACCGATCGGCGAGGATGCGGCACGTCTCTCTGACGTGCTTCGCCTTGTGCCGGTAGAAGCTCACCGGGTAGATCAACCTCTCGATCTGCTTCGCGGTCAGCCGCGCCATCGTCCGCGGCTTCCGCGCCACGCGAAACAGCCGCTCGGAGGCGGCGGCCGTCACCGCGTCGCGGGTCTGCGCCGAGAGCATCGTCGCGATGAGGACTTCGAAGGGGTCCTCCTGACTGTCTTCGGCGATCTTCTCGACGGCGGGCAATTTCAGGTTGTCGATGGCGCGAGCCAGGGCCCGCATGACGGCATGAACGGTCCGGGTAGACGGCTTGGGCATCGGAAGGACGAGGCGCTTTGGCGGAAGACTGTCACAGGACCCACCGCTTGTCGAGACTCGTGACAAAACGGCGCGGACGCCCTAGAATCAAGAATTCGCAGGAAGCATTCGAAGGAGGAGAGATGAAACGATTGATACTCGTCGCGCTTTCCGTTGTGGTGCTCTGCATCGCCGCCCAGCCGATCGCAGTGCACGCCCAGAAGGCAGCCACGTCAAAAACGATGACCGCCTCGGGGCCGGTCAAGGCCGTGTCGGGAACGTCGCTCACCGTCACGTCTGGTGGGAAGGATATGATGTTCATGGTCGACGGCAGCACCAGGTTCGTGGGCAAGGGTTTGTCGACGAAGTCGGCGGCCGGGAAGATCACGGCGACCGACGCGGTCAGCATGGGAGACAGGGTCACCGTCTCGTATCACGACATGGGCGGCACGATGCATGCCGCCAACGTGCGCATCACGAGCAAGTCGACGGCGAAGAAGTAGCCCGGCGGGTAGAGCGGCCCTAGCGCCGGGACCAGGCGGGTTCCGGGGCCACCGCTCCCGGTCCCTCGCGCGCCATGCTCACAGGATCGCGACGGTCGACGTAGATCGCCGTCGCCTCACGCTTTCGGATTTCCAGCGCCGACGCCCGGCCGCCCTGAACGTAAGCTGGCTGCATTCCCGTGTCGATCTGAATGATTCGTCCATCGAACCGCGGAGTGATGCGCCCAGACGCCGTCACCGTGTGGCCGATGATGATCGCGCGCGAGTGCGTCTTCGCGAGGATCTCGTCGATCTGCGGCACGAACGTGTCGGGCTCCTGCGAGAGGCCGCGATACCAGAGCGGTCCATCCGGCCGCGCGGCGAGGGTGGCGAGCGGCGCGGCGCGCGTTTTGTCCAGATCGTTGGTCAACTCGCGCCGGACCTGATCGTTGATTGCCTGGCACCCGAGCGGCGCGACCGCCGGGCTGATGCCGCCGTGCACGAACTGGAACCCGTCGATCTTGATCGTCACCGGAAGCTGCCTGAGCCAGCGGCCGTAGTCCCCGTCGCGGCCGAAGGCCTGCCGCATTTCGACGAACCCGAGCGGCGTCTGCTCGATCAGCTGCTCGCGCTCGAAATTGTTGCCGGGCTTCAACGTTTTCAGATAGTTGTCGCGCACGCTGGGGGAATCGACCTTCGCGAACGCCTCGTACTCGCCCGCCACCGTCAGCCGAAGATCGCCGAGCATCCGGGCCACCTCGTGGTTGCCGAGCAGCAGGTGCAGCCGGCCGCCCGAGGTCTGAGCCTCGCGCTCGAGCCGTCGAACGAGATCCAGCGCCTTCCGTGAATCGGCGCCGCGGTCGACAATGTCACCCAGCTGGACGACGTGCGCGTTCCCGGCGGCCCAGTGCGCGTCGGCGTCGAGGACACCGGCGATCTTGAGGATCTCGAGGAACCGATCGTACGCGCCATGAACGTCGCCGACGGCAACGATGCGATCGATGCCGTTCCATTCACATGGACTGGCGGCGGGAAGCGGACGCGAGCCGAACGTGACAACGGCGGCCGCGACCGACAGCGTCCATACACACGTGATTCGCAATCTGGTCATGGGCTGCTAAGTGACAGGGGTCAGCGGCGACCGGCCCGCCAGCACGGCGAGCACATTTTCGATCGCGAGGGCGGCCATCGCCGTTCGCGTCTCGGTCGTGCCGCTCGCGAGATGCGGGACGAGAAGCACGTTCTCGAGGCGCGGCAGGTCAGGGTGAATCGCCGGCTCGTTCTCGTACACGTCGAGCGCCGCGCCGGCAAGCAGATGCTGCTGCAGCGCCCACGCCAGCGCTTCCTCGTCGACCACGGGGCCGCGTGCCGTGTTGATCAGATACGCGGATCGTTTCATCCGCGTCAGCGCGCGCTTGTCGATGAGATGCCGGGTGGCGGGGGTCAGCGGCACGTGCAGCGAGACGACGTCGGAGGTCAGGAGCAGTCGATCGAGCGACATCGGGTCTAGGCCAGGGACCGCGGGGCTGGAACCTGTCCCGGCCCCGCGCGACGTGTACGCGACGCGCATCCCGAAAGTGGGCGCGCGCGCAGCCACGGCGCGGCCGATCCGGCCGAGGCCCACGATGCCGAGCTGCTTGCCGCGCAGCTCCGAGCCGAGCATGAAGTCGAGCGCCCAGCCTTTCCACTCTCCGCGGCGGAGCAACCGCTCCCCTTCGGACAGCCTTCGCGTGACCGCGAGAATCAGCGCCCACGTGAAATCGGCCACCGACTCGGTGAGGACCTCCGGCGTGTTCGTGACGTGGATGCCGCGCGACTTCGCGTACGCGACGTCGATGTTGTTGCAGCCGATCGCCACGTTGGCGACGACCTTCAGCCGGGGCGCCGCGTCGAGCACGGCCCGGTCGATCGGGTCGGTGAGCAGGCAGACGAGCGCATCCTTGTCGGCGACGCGCGCGCGGAGCTCGTCGGCCGGAATCGCGGCGTCGCCGGCGTAGAGATCGACGGCGGCGGCGGCGTGCAGCTTGGAGAGAACCGACGAAGGAAGCTTGCGAGTCACGAGAACAGACGACATGGGCTGGATGGGCGGGACCCTTCCCTAATGTCCCAACGATAAACAATAGCCGCAGTGGTTGCAGCGGACCGCCGGCTCGATGAGGCACGCGCCCTCGTCGTCGCCGCTGCGGAGAAGGGGGAGCCGCGCATGGCTCGCGTGCATCCCGGTGAGGCTCATTCCGGTCGTGTCCGGCTTCCCCCCGGCGGACTTCGGGCCAGGCAGCCGGACCGCGTCCGGACCGCCGTGCCTCGCGATGGCATCGCGAATCATCGCCCGCAGCTCCTGATCAGTCATCGATCGTGACCGTATCGATGATGCCGATGATCGCCGCGTCGACGGGCGCCGGCTTCCTGCCGAGCGCCTCCCCGGCCGCGCGCCCTTCGAGCACGACGAGCACCTTCTCGTGCACGCCCGCGCCCACGCCGTCGATCGTGAGCAGCGCGCTGCCGCGCGGCGTGTCGTCGATGTTCAGCGGCTGGACGAGCAGCAGCTTGGCACCCTCGAACGTGCGGTGCTTCCGCGTCGCGACGACGGTGCCGACGACTCTACAAATCTGCATTGCAGGATTGCAGGATTACCGGATTGCAGAAAGGGAAGGCAGGAAGGACTTCGATCCCTTCCTTCCTGCAATTCTGCAATTCTGCAATTCTGCAAGTCACCCCAGCTCCCAGTGGTCGACGATGCCGACGATGCCGGCGTCGACCGGTGGCTCGGCGGGATGGAATGGAAAGCTCGCCTCTTTGCCGCGGACGAAGAACACTTCCTCGCCGACGCCGGCACCGACCGAGTCCACCGCGACGAGCGGCCGCCCCGCCGGCTGACGCTCAGGGGTCAGCGGCTGGACGATGAGCAGCTTGATCGCGGTGAGCCTCTCGTCCTTGCGGGTCATCACGACGTCACCGATCACTCTCGCTAACTGCATCGGGTAATCTGGTAATCGGGTAATCGGGTAAGTGGATTGGCAATCGAGATTGGCCATCGAGCAATCCAATTACCCGATTACCAGATTATCCAATTACCAGATACGCCTACTCATTCAAGTCGACGGTGTCGACGATGCCGATGATGGCGGCGTCGACCGGACAATCTTTCAAGCCAGATGCCATGCGCGCCGAGCTGCCGCTGACGACGAGCACGGTCTCGCCGACGCCGGCGTCGACCGTGTCGATGGCGACCAGATAGTTGCCTTCAGCCTTGCCGCGGGGATCCATCGGACGGACGACGAGCAGCTTGCTGCTGACAAGGCGCGGGTCTTTACGCGTAGCGACCACGGTCCCGACGATTCTGGCTAACAGCATCGAACGGTTCTAGGTTCAGGGTTCACGGTTCAGGGTTCGTTCAGGTGCTGGGTTCTGTCTGAACCTTGAACCCTGAACCGATCTCAGGCTTTAACCGTCGTGGCCCTGCCAATCGGCAGCGCGTCCTCGAGGTTCGCGTGTGGACGCGGGATGACGTGCACCGAGACGAGCTCGCCGACCCGCCGCGCCGCGGCGGCTCCGGCGTCGGTTGCGGCTTTGACAGCCGCCACGTCGCCGCGCACGATCGCGGTCACATAGCCGGCGCCGATCTTTTCCCAGCCGACGAGCGTGACCTTGGCGGCCTTCACCATCGCGTCGGCCGCTTCGATCATCGCGACCAGGCCCTTCGTTTCGATCATCCCCAACGCCTCACCCATTACCGTCTCCTCAACAGGGCTAAGCCCTATCACCGTAAGCTTCGTATCGCATCTTCGATCAGCGCCGACAGTTCGCGGTATGTTAACCGAATTTCTCCCTCGGCATCGGTCTGCGCCGAAGGCGTCGGCGAGACCGCACGACGCAGGATGTCGGGGACCAGCCGCGATCCCGCACCCTGCGGCGCCTGGACGACCTGGCACGATGCGTCTTCCTGGGTCGCCGCGCAAATCGGTGCCGGCGCCTTGATGCCGTACGAGCCGCGCAGGTCCTGCAGCCGCATCACCTCTTCGCGCGACAGCAGGTTCTCGCGCCCGAGAAGCCGCGCGACCAGGCTGATCTTCGCGAAATGCTCAATCGTCTCCATCTTGTAGTACGCGCCGTACAGATCACCGCCGACGGTCAGCGCGCCGTGGTTCGCCAGCAGCATGCCGTCGTGCGCTTTGATGTACTTCCGGACGGCTTCCGGCAGCTCGCTGGTGGACGGCGTCGCGTACTCGGCGAGCGGGATGCTGCCGAGCGTCGTGAGCACTTCGGCCAGCACCGCGCGGTCGAGCGGAATGCCGGCGACGGCGAACCCGGTCGCTGTCGGCGGATGCGCGTGCACGACCGCCTGCACGTCCGGCCGCTGCCGATACACCTCGAGGTGCATCAGCGTCTCGGACGAAGGGTCGCGATCGCCCTGCAGCTTGCGGCCGTCCAGATCGGTGATGCACATCATGTCGGGCGTCATGAATCCCTTGCAGACACTCTTCGGGGTCATGAGCAGGCGATCCGATCCGAGCCTGACGCTGATGTTGCCGTCGTTGGACGCCGTGTAGCCGCGCGCGTACATGCGCCGCCCGACCTCGACGATGTCGGCGCGGAGCGAGGACTCGCCGGTCATGCGGTGCGGGACCGGTACTTATCCCGGCAGGCGTCGGAGCAGAAGAACACACGGTTGCGGCCGTCAGCGAGCATCACCGCCCGGTCGGGGATGAGAAACGTGCCGCAGACGGGGTCGCGCACCATCTGCACTCCGCGATCCGGCACCTGGCCCTTCGGCGGTCTGCCCGACGCGGCCTCCAGGATGGCGTCGTACACGCGCCAGAACGCTCGGGCCACGAAGATGGCGAGCACGACGAACAGGACGAAGCGCGTCATCACGCACCAGGCTTGCGCGCGCCGGGTTGCGAGCTGGCCGGGTGCGCCGACTGCATGCTGTCAAGCGCACGTTTGGCGGCTTGCCCCTCGGGGCCGTCGGGCGTGAGCGCAATGACCTCACGCCACGCCTGCGCGGCGCCGTCGAGGTCCTGTTTGCCGAATGCCTTCACGATGCCGACGTTCAGCAACGTCTTGGGGTGCTTCGAATTGATCGTGAGGGAATGTTCGAACTGCTCGAGCGCTTTGTCGGGCTGGTTCGAATAGTAGTAGCAGACTCCGAGGTCGGTGCTCACGTTGACATCGTTCGGCGAGAGCCGCAGCGCGTCGCCGTACCACTTGATCGCCTCGTCGTACCGTTCGGCGTCGAAGTAGAGGTTGCCGAGCTGCGCGCGCGGCGTGGCGTTGGACGGTTCGCGCTGGGCCACCGCCTTGAGCGCGTTCACCTGGGTGTCGTCGAGCACCGCGGCGCGCGTGGCGGGCGCTCCGCCGCCGGCCGGCGCACCCGCCGTCGCCTGCTGAGCCGTGGCCGCGGTGGGAGCGCGAGATCCGGACTGCTGCGAGCCGATCATCCACCCCGCGATCAGGCCGAACAGCACCCCGGCGATTCCGAAAGCGACGGCGTCAGACTTCATGAATCAAACCAATCGCCGATCTCACGATCGCCGATCGGTCGATCGGCGATCGGCGATCGGATCTTCGATCATAGCAGACGTCATGCGCCCGGACTGCGCGCGGCAAGGACTTCCAGATACTCGCGGACGACGGTTGAGAGCCCGACCAGCAGCGCGCGCGACATGATGGCATGGCCGATCGAGACTTCGTCGAGGAACGGGAGGTCGCGGAAGACGACGAGGTTCGCGAGGTCGAGATCGTGTCCGGCGTTGACGCCCAGCCCGACGCCGTGCGCCAGCGCCGAGGCCTCGGCGAACTGCGCGAACGCGCGGCGCCCCGGATCCGGTCCGTGTTCGAACGCGCGGGCGTACGGCTCGGTGTAGAGCTCGACCCGATCGGCTCCCACGGATGCCGCCCACCGGATCGGATCGGAAACGGCGTCGACGAACAGGCTGACGCGAACGCCGTGCGCGTGAAGCCGCCTGATGGCCGCCTCGAGGCTTGCTGTGGCCGGCCCCGGCTGCCAGCCCGCCTGACTCGTGATCTCGCCCGGCACGACCGGCACCAGCGTGCACTGATCGGGCCGAACCTCCTCGACGAGATCCAGCAGGTCCGGGCGAGGGTCGCCCTCGATGTTGTATTCGATCTTCGTCCGCTGCCCGCGCAGCGCTCGCGCGATGTCGCGCACGTCGCCGGGAGTGATGTGCCGGCGATCCGCGCGCGGATGCACGGTAATACCCGGCGCGCCCGCAGCCACGCACACGTCAACCGCCTCGAGCACGCTCGGCGAGCGCCCGCCGCGCGAGTTCCGCAGCGTCGCCACCTTGTTGACATTGACGCTCAAGCGAACCATGTCATGGCTGATGGCTGATGGCTGATCGCTGATGGCTGATGGCCCATGGACCATATGCCATCAGCCCTTAGCCATTGGCCATGTCATCCGAGGTGTTCCTTGACCACGTCGACGATTTCCTGCGCCCAGCCGCGAATCTCGTGCTGGTCCTTGCCTTCGATCATCACCCGGAGCAGCGGCTCGGTGCCGGAGTATCGAACGAGCAGCCGGCCCTGGCCGGCGACCCGCCTTTCCACGCGCGCGATCGCGTCGGCGACGGCGGGGACGCGCGCCAGGTCCACCCGTTCGCGGACGCGCACGTTGAGCAGCACCTGCGGATACGCCGTGAGATCCGCCGCCAGAGCCGCGACCGACCGCCCGGTGAGCGCGACGGTCCGCAGCACGTTGAGCGCCGTGCAGAGTCCGTCACCCGTAAACAGATAATCCGAGAAAATGATGTGGCCCGACTGCTCGCCGCCGAGCGAAAGGTCCCGTTTGAGCATTTCCTCCATCACGTATTTGTCGCCGACGGCGCAGCGTACCAGTCCGATCCCGAGCGCGCCGAGCGCCAGCTCGAGCCCGATGTTGCTCATGACCGTGGCCACGATCGCGTTGCCCTTGAGCCGCCCTTCGCCCTGCAGCTGCCGGCCGCACATCAGCAGCACGGCGTCGCCATCCACGACTTTCCCGTCGTGATCGACGAAGATCGCGCGATCGCCGTCGCCGTCGAACGCGACGCCCATCCGGCATCCATGCTCGACGACCGTGCGCGCGAGCCGCTCCGGATGGGTCGAGCCGCAGCGCAGGTTGATGTTGCGGCCATCGGGCTGATCGCCGATCACCTCGATGTCGAGGCCGAGGCTGCTGAAGAGGGGAGGGGCGACCGTCGTCGTGGCGCCGTTCGCGCAGTCGATCGCGAGCTTGAAGCCTGAAAGCGACGGTGCTTCCGGAATAACCGCGCGAAGGTGATCGAGATAGGCGCCGACGAAATCGGCGTGCGGCACGTGAGCCGGCTCACCTTCCCGCGCCTCCCAGGTCGTCTCGGCGATGATCGCTTCGACCTCCCGCTCCACGCGCTCGGTGAACTTCTCGCCGCGCCCGGAAAACACCTTGATGCCGTTGTCCTCGAAGGGATTGTGCGAAGCCGAGATGACGACGCCGGCGTCGTAGCCCCGGGTGCGCGTGAGATACGCCACGGCGGGGGTCGGCACGACGCCGACGCTCGTCACCGATGCGCCTTCGCCCGAAGCGCCATGCGCGAGTTCGGCCTCGATCCACGCGCCGGACTCGCGCGTGTCGCGGCCCACGAGAAACCGCGGCGATTCGGTGCCGTGCGGCAGCGCCCGCACGAGCGCCGCGCCAAGCCGGCGAACGGTCGGCGGATCGAGCGGGTACACGCCCGCCGTGCCACGCATGCCGTCGGTACCGAAGAGCTTCGGAATCTGGCGGGATTCAGTGTTTGCCACTGGTAATTCGCACCTGGACCGACGCGGGCTCCACGCGGGTGACCCCGACGTCAGACGACGAGTCCGCATGGACCGGCAATGAGTATTTGCCGGGCCCGAGCCCGGCGAGATCGATGAAGGCGACGATGTCGTCCGCGTCGACGTGGCCGAAGGCCTCGCGGCTTCCACGAATGGCGACCTCCACGGCGGCGGGCACCGCCTGAGCTTCGAGGCTGGGCGCGAGATTGCGCAGGTGGACGGGCCGGTTGCGAAGCGTGCGCTCGAGGGGCGCCGGGACAATCTGCACGGTGACCAGCGCCGACCGCGCGGTTTTCAAGCGCAGCGAC
>QHWJ01000078.1 GCA_003222535.1 Acidobacteriota bacterium
GTGTTGCCTTTCACCATCAAAGCCGACGAGGATGGGAATCGAAGGGATCGGGATGATCGCGATTTCCGCCAGAGTGAGCATCACAAGCACAATGTGAAAACTCCCGTCGGCCTCATTGGTGTGATCCCGGTGCCGGGCAACCCCGTCACGAGCGCGGACATTGCCTGGGTTGATCCGGGAACCGAACGGTACTATTTCGCGGACCGATCGAACTTCGGCGTGGACATCATCGACGCCGAGAGCGATCTTTTCGTCGGTCGGGTGGGCGGTATGGCTGGGCCCCTGACGAGCGGCGGCGGGACCGCCCTCACGAACGGGCCAGGACCGAACGGAGTGTTGGTGACCCCGAGCCGGAAACTCTGGGCGGGGGACGGCAATAGCACAGCGCAGGTGGCGGACGTCGACCCGGACTCGCCAACGTACCTGCAGATCCTCCACTCGGTCAGCACCGCGATCCCCGCGTGCGACAGCGCGACAGCCCATTACTGTGGTCGCGCGGACGAACTTGGCTACGATCCGAGAGATCGCCTCATTCTGATCGCGAACAACGCACCCCTCTCGGTCGCCGCCCCGCATGCCGCCATTGACCCGTATGCGACGTTCATTTCCGCCATGCCTCCGTACACGGTGCTCGGCCATCTGACCTTTGCAGGGGCTGGCGGGTTGGAGCAACCCCTGTGGGACCGCGAAATCCGCCGGTTCTTTCTCACCGTCCCGGGAAAAATAGCCGGTGGCATCGTCGTGACCGGCCCATCGATTGCCGTCATCGACCCCAAGAGCATGATGGTTGAAAAGAGCTACGCACTGGACTGCCAGGCGCTCGCGGGCACGACCAGCGCGAGCATTACGGGAATCGCGCTCGGTGCGTTCCAGCATTTGCTCGTGTCGGCGTGTGGCTTTCCGATCGTCTTGAACGCGCTGACCGGCCACGTGTTCAATGTCATCAAGCAAGTCGGGGGTGGTGATGAGGTGTGGCACAATCCCGGCGACGGCCGCTTCTATGTGACGGGGCTCGACACCAGCACGCCGCCGGTGCAGTCGGTCGGCGTCATCGATGCGGAAACGAGCACGTGGCTGCAGAACGTGCCGAACGTCAGAGGCAAGAACCCGGCCGCCTTTGCGGAGACCAATCACACCTTCACCATCGTTCAGCTCAATGCCGCAATTGTCGCCAACCCCGCGACCGACAACAGCACGTGCACTCTGTTCGGCTTCAGGGGCACGGGGTGCATCGCCGTCTTCCGCCACGCCACGAAGGCCGAGGATGACGATGGTGAGGATGAGAAGTAACAAACGAATCCGGAAGGTCCTGGAGCGCGGGTGAGGCTGACAGGGGCTGCCCGGCCGTTCCGCCGGCAGGCCCACCGTTATACAGCTCACCACAACCAGTGTCGCTGTCTGCCGGCACGCGCCCCGGGCCGTACGAAATCCTGACGCCGCTCGGCGCGAGCGGCATGCCGAGGTGTATTACGCGCGCGACACGACGCTGAATCGCGACTCGCGATCAAAGTCCTGGCCGAGTCGTTCGCCAGAGTCGGACCGCAACGGCCGGCGGCTAAAACGAGATCCGCCCTCCCACTCGCACCAGCGTGCCCATCACAATGGCCGACGGACGCCCGAGCGACGAGCCGATCGTCGTCACGGCGTTGGTCACCGCGTTGTTGTTGAACAGGTTGTAGACGTCCAGCGTCGGCTCGAACTTCGTCCCCCCGCTCTTGAACACCTTCACGAGTCTCAGATCGACCAGGTTCTGCCACGGGTACCCGTAGTCGCCGCGGGGGACGGCCTGAACGTTCTGCGTCACCTGCGTGAGCCCCGGCACGATGGATGTGGTGACGATCAAGATCCGCATTTGGGGCAGGCCGGTCGCCTCGCGGATCGATCCGGAGAACTGAACGTCGGCCGGCAGCCGATAGCTGAAGCCGCCGCGAACCTGGTAGGTCGAATCGAACCCGACCAACCCGGTGTTGTTGATGCGGAAGTTCGGGTTGTTGAGATCGTTGCTGTCCTGATCCCCGTAGTCGCGCCCGATGGTGAGTCCGCCGAACATGGTGGCGCGATTCAGCCGTGTGTTCACCTGGAGCTCAACCCCGTTGTAGTGCTGCTCGAGTTCGGGGAGCGTCGTCAACACGTTGCGGACGGCACCGCGCGTGGCCGGATCCTGGTTGTAGATCGTCAGCGTCTGATTCGTCAGCGGATTCGCGATCGTCACCGGCGTGTAGGCTGTCGAGGGCACGGCGGCGTTCACGGTCGTGTACAAGTCGGCGAACCGCCGCCCGTAATACCCGACGCTGACCGCGGTGAAGCGCCCGATCTGCCGCTGCAGCAACGCGGTGTACTCCCACTGGTGCGGCCGCTTGAGGCCCGGGTCGACGTTGCCAAGCGTCGGCTGCAGCGAGCCGGTGCAGCGCGCGGACACGATCTCGCTGTTTTGCGCGATGAGATCGCCGTTGGTGTCGCTCCATGGACACGTCTGAAAGGAAATGTTCCGCTGGTTCAGCGGCTGGATGATCGCGACGCCCTCCAGCCGGTCGTAGCGGCTCACGCCGCCCTTGACGGCCGTGCGGCCGTCATCGAACACGTCCCACGAGAAGCCCAGCCGCGGCGACACCGTGTTCCAGTTCACGATGCCGTTCTGCGCGGCGAAGTCGCGCGCGGGCGTCCACGTGCCGGCCGGCGCACTCTGCGCCGGAATCGACATGACGTATTTCTCGTAGCGGAGGCCCGGGTTCAGCGTCCATCGGCCGAGCCGCCAGGAATCCTGCGCGAACAGGGCCGTATTCACGCCTTCTTCTTTGTGGCCGCTCGGGGTGTTCACGAGCCGCACAGAATTCGCCACGCCGTTGCTCGTGATCTGCAGGATGTCGCCGCGCATGGTGAACAGCTCCTGCGACCAGCCGGTGCGAACCTGCGTACCGACTTTCAGGCTGTGCGATCCGGTGACGTACGAGACGTTTCCCGCATAGGTGAACATTCGCGCGCTGTTGGTGTCCATGCGCGGCGAGACCCCGCTGATGGCCGAGCGGATCTGGTCGAACGTGGCGACCGCGCCCCCCGCCGCGTCGGGTTCGAAGCCCAGGGTGTAGTTGACCGGCAGCGTGAACATCGCCGCCTCGGCCAGCAGCCGGTTGCCGATGGTCGACGACCACTTGATCTCGCCGATGTAATTGAGCTGCGTCGTCTGCACGACGTCCGAGATCGGATCGTTGAGGCTCGCCGTCAGCCAGTTGTTGGGCCGATGGCCGCGCCACTTGATGCTGCGATCGTAATGAAACGAGAACTTGTTGTTCTTCTTCGCCTGCAGTGTGAAGCGGATGGTGGCGTCGCTGATGTGCTGATCGTCAACCGCCTGCTCGCCCGTCGACGTGAAGGTGTTGCCGAGGAAGTTGTTCGCACTCCAGCGGCGGAACGTCCCGAAGAACCAGAGGCGATCGCGCCTGACCGGACCGCCGAGCGTGACGTTCACGTCGTACACGCTCTGCACTCGATTCTGCTTCCTGAAGCCGAGATCAACGAGGTTCTGCGACAGGTTGTCCGCCTGCATGCGGTCGTTGGCGCCGGTGATGAAGACCGTGCCGTGGTACGTGTTGCCGCCGTCGTGCGGAATCATGTTGATCTGTACGCCGCCCACGGGCGCCTCGGCCGGCAGCGAGCTGGTCTGATAGCCGATCTCTTCCATCAGCCCGTCGTTGAAATAGAATCCGGTCTGGTTGCCGCCGAAGCCGATGTGCTGAATCTGCACGCCGTCGACCATGAACACGTTGTCGTTGTTCGACGATCCGTGCACCTGAAGCGTCGGCTGCTGCATCACCTGCGTTCCGCCGACGTCCGGCGTCTGGGTCGTGACGCCCGCGATCAGCTGCCCGACGGCGAACGGATCCTTCCCGGTGGGAATCGTGTCCAGCCGCTCGCGGTTCATGACCGACTGCGACACCGAGCCGCGCACGTCGACGAGAGGCGATTCGCCCGTGACCGTCACAGACTCCTGAAGCTGGCCGAGCGACAACTCGGCGTTGATGGTCGCGGTGAACGACGTCGGCAGGCCGATCCCTTCTCGCTTCACCGACCGGAAGCCGGTGAGGGTGAAGGTCACCGCATAGACGCCCGGCCGCAGGTTCTCGATCTTGTAGCTGCCGGCGGTGTCGGTCACCGCGGTGCGGGTCCCTTCGATAAGGGCGGCGCTGGCGGCTTCCACGCTGACGCCCGGCAGGACGCCGCCCGAACTGTCGCGCACGACGCCGGCGATCGCGCTTTGCGCAAGGGCCGATGGCGCCGGCGCGATCGTCAGGAGCGTCGCGACGAGGACAATCCGATGTGTGAAACCCGACGTGGTCATGCATGCCTCCATCTTTGGCGGAGCCTAAACTACGGCGGCCCCGCGCGCGAGTCAATGAGCAGCATCATGTTTTTTCGTGTGTTTCGCGCGTTTCGTGGCTTTCGGGTTTTTCGTGGTCTCGTTTCCCGATTGCAATCCGCGCCTCGAGTCCTACTTCTTTCCGATGACGTTTTGGCGAACGACAGCCGGCCGCGCGGGGGCTCGGTCGGCCTTCTCGCTTCGAGCTTCACAACCCGACGCGGTAGAACGCGGACTGCCCGAAGTTCTCCTCGATCTCCATCTCCATGGCCGTCAACCCGCGCGCGCCCATCGACTCCAGCTCGGCGCGCAGACGGCCCGCGAGCAGCTCTGCGAGCATCTCCACGGTCGTGTTCGGGATCGGGAGCAGGACGCAGTCGCGCCGCGGAAAGAGATAGCGCGGCGTCCCTTCGTAGGCGACCGTCACCGATTCTCCTGTTTCGACGACCTGCAGGCGAGCGTTCTCGAGCGGGAGGAGCACCTTGTGGTCGATCTCGTCGCACAGGCGTCGCATGATTTTCTTGAGCGTCACGAAATCGAACACCCACCAGCTCTCCTCGTCGAGCTGCCCCTCGAGCGTGACGTGCGCGCGGTAGTTGTGGCCGTGCAACCCTTCACAGCGGTGCCCTTCGAAGGTGATGAAGTGCGCCGAGGCGAAGACGAGATCATCCTTGGTGACCGACACGCGGAACTCACCGCGTCGCTGCATCGCATCCTCCAACGGCGCGTCCGGGATCGCTCGGCTGAACGCCTCGCGCTCCAGGAGGCAGGGGCGCTCCAAGAGGCGGGAGGGGGGCCCCACGAGCCAGGAGGGCGAGCCTTTCAGGCGAGCCGAACAATGACCAGCCGCCGCCGAGCAGCTCGACGAAGATCGCCGCCGCCGTGAGATCCGCGGTCGTGCCCGGGTTGGCCACGTTGCGAGCGTCCCGCAGCCGGAGATCCATCTCGCCGATCGCCCGCCGGCCCGCCGCCGAGCGGACGCCGCCCTCGGCGAGGACGGCGCGCGCCTGCTGCGATACTTCTGCCGCGACTGTCGTCCCGCTGCGGCGGGCCACGTGCGTGTCCGGGGCGGCGGCGAGCAGAGTGAGAAACGTTTCGACGACGGCGTCATCCCACGAGAGGCCGTCGCGGCGCGCCCGGTCGAGCGCGGGGGCGCCGGTGCCGAACGTCGCCTCGAACGCGGTGGCGTACTCCCGCGCAATACCGTCCCGATCGGCGGCAAGCCGCATCACTTCGAGCAGTGTCATCGTCGGCTCGTCCGCGACATCCTGCGCCTCCGCCCGTCCGAGCCCGCCTGGTGCCGCTCTCCGAATCGCCGCGTACACATCGCGGGCGTCGTGCACGGTAGTCGACTCGAGCACGGCACCGAGCGCGCCACGAAGGCCCATCCGCGAGAGTCCGTTCGATGAGCCGTCGGGTCGCGGATTGCGGACTGCCGATTGCGGATCGGAATCCGTCCGCGCTGATTCCAGAAGGGCCGCGCGAGCAAGCGGGGCCAGGAGCAGGACGATGCCGAGATTCGTGTTCGAGCGGGTCCAGCGCGCGGTCGCCTCGACAGCGAGGCGGACCGTCGCGCCGACGGGGCGTGTGGCGGCGCCCGCCAGCGGCCCCCCAATCGCAGCGGCGCTGGCGAGAAGGTCCTCGTAACGGAAGTCGGCGAAGTGCCGCCCCGGAGAAACGTTGCCCGGCTTAGGGGCGCTCGCCTCGAGGAGACAGGCGAGCTGCGCGGCGGCTGTGACATCTGCCGCCGCCGGCACGCTGCGCGAAGGGGACGGTACGCCGACTCCCATCATGCCGGGCGCGCCTCCGACACACGGCACAACAGGTGATCCACGATCGCCCCTGCCACGTCGAGCCCTGTGGCGTGCTGAAGCCCCTGCCATCCGGGGATGCCGTTGACTTCCAGCACGAACACCGTCCCTTCACGCGACGGGAGCAGGTCCACGCCGGCATAGTCCGCGCCCACGGCGGCTGCTGCGCGCACGGCAAGCTGTCGCCACGCTGTCGGCAGCTCGAACGCGTGCGCCGACCCACCGCGCGAGACGTTGGTGCGCCATTCGCCCTCGGGCGCTCGCCGCTCGATCGCGCCCAGCGCGCGGCCACCGACCACAAAGACGCGCACGTCGCGGCCGCCGTGATCGATCGTGCGCTGCACGTAGAACACGGCCCGTAATTGCTCCAGGGATTGCACCACGCGCAAGGCGACGTCGGGATCGCTCACGCGCACCATACCGTACCCCATCGAGCCGAAGATCGGCTTGACGATCACGTCGCCCATCGTCCGAACCGCCGCCATCGCGTCAGCCGTACTGTCGCACACGACGGTCTCGGGCGTCGGCAGCCCGGCCTCCTGCAGCAGGGCCGTCGTATAGAACTTGTCGACCGAGCGCTCGATCGCGCGTGGGGAATTCATCACGAGGACGCCACGCTTCTCGATCCAGTGTAGCGCGTCCACGCGATAGATAATCTGCTCGAGCGATCCATTGGGGATGATCCGCGCGAGCACCGCGTCGGCGTCGAAAATGGCCGTGCTCCCGATCGAGAGTCCCCCGGCGCCGCCGGTGCCAAGGCGCGCAACCAGCCCCTCGTACGGTAGCACTCGGCCGGAGTGCCGGCGTTCGGCCAGGGCGCGGCACAACTCGCCGGTGTGCCAGCCGGCGCGTGCGCTGAGGATGACGATGTGCATCTGGACGCGTTGGTCCTTGGTCCTTGGTCGTTGGTTCTTGGTGCTTAGTCCGTCCCTGGTCCGTGGTCCGTCCTTTGTCCTTGGTGGCCCGTCGGACCACTTGGTCCCTTCGTCCGCGCGCCGAAGACCAAGGACCAAGGAACCAAGGACCGACCAAGCACGAAGAACCAAGCACTAAGGACGTTGCTGCTCGAACAGCCGTGCGCGCAGCACATCCGGGTCGAGCCGCCCGGCGTGAGATATCCGCCCGCTCGTCGTGCTGGTGAGCCGCACAACGGCGGGCTGAAGAGCGTCGGGTCGATTTTATACGGGTTGACGTGCTGGCCCGTCCCCGGCGGGGCCCCGCGAGGCAGCCTCGGGTGGCACCAGGTGTGGCGGCCGCCTGCGCTTGATTGCTGACATCAGCCCGCGGTTGTCCGGCTATCTGGTGAAACACCCCGGCAACGTCGAGTTCTTGAGCGCTCGCAACGCCCGGTCTCGGCGATCTGACTCCGACCGAGAGTAGAACCAGATCAATCGCGCTCCTGGACGGTAAACGCGAGGACACCGTCGGCTTCGCGGGTCGCCACCAGGTGTCCTGCTATGAATCCGCTCATAAAATCGATGCAAAGTGTCTGTAAAGAAAACGCTACGGGTACGTATCTCAAACACCAGTCTGATCGCGTCTCGGAGAGATCCACGAGAATCCGCCAGAATTCCAGGCTGAATCGGAAACGGTAGAGCTGGCCCTCACCTTGCTATTGAGGCTATTGCGCGCGGCGACGCGTTTTGGACCTGAGTTGAAAAGAAGGGTATGTAAAGGCATCGACAAACATCGAAGAGCGCCGCCAGAGTTCTGCATCGTATTGCCGCGAGCAGAGCGCGAACGCGAAAGCCCATTGAGACCAGACGGTTCCGGCGTTCACGACATCTGCACCTGGTGATTTGATGTTCGCCCGCCGCGAGCGCTGAACCACCAGCCGTTCTCGCAATCGCCGGTGCGGCCGCATCCACGGCCGCATCCAATGTTTGGCGATTCTCCAACTCAACGTCCGTTTTGCGACCTCTTTCTGGCCGTCTGGCCGGAGGCGTATCGAGCTGGAAGACAGTCGGTAGAACGCCAGGCACGTGGCGAGGACGGAAAACTTCGACGAAGACTGATTCCCTGGGCCTCATGAACCATCACGTCGAGTCGGGGCAATTGACAGCATGCGCATCGCGTATCTGACAGCCGACTTCGGCGTCCCCGTCCTTGGAACCAAGGGCGCGTCGACGCACGTGCGCGGTCTCGTGCAGGCGCTTCGGGCCGAAGGTCACGACGTGATGGTTCTCGCGGCCAACATCGGTGAGGACTCTGACGCTTCCTTTCCCTTACGACAGGTGCCGTTCGGCAGCACGCTGCGCGAGCTCTACGACGCGCTGCAAGGCGAAGCGGTCTGTACGGGCACCCGGCTGGCGCAGGACTTCCGCAATCTGCTGTATGCCTCGAGCCTCGAGTTCCAGGGACGCCTGATGTTCGAGGAGTTCGGCCCGGATCTGATTTACGAGCGTCATTGCCTGTTCAGCACGGCCGGTCGCGCGCTGGCGAGGCACTTCGAGATTCCGCTGGTCCTGGAGCTGAACGCGCCGCTGTTGGTCGAGCACCGGAAGATGCGCGGTCTATCGCTGCCTCTCGTTGCTCAGGCGGCCGAACGTGTCGTGCTGAACGGTGCGGATCATATCGTGGCCGTCTCCCAGGCGCTGCGCGCGTACGCGACCGGTTTTGGCGCCGGACCCGATCGCGTGTCGGTCATTCCCAGGTGAGCCTCAAGCCGGTGGAGGAATTGGCGGTCATCCGAGCGCAGCTGCGTCACGTGGACAATACACGTGTGATCCACATTCTGAATTCGCAGTTCATCCTGTCCGACACGATTGAGATTGCGAGCGGCGATTCGGGACGGCTCGGTTTCGAGGCTCTTCGAGCCGGTCAGGTGGTCGAGCTGACCGGGAGATACTCGTTCGAGGAGGGCTTCTCTCCCGTGAAGCTTCAGATTCCAAGCGAATCAAGCCCGGGCGTCGTCGTGCTGAATGGGAGAATCGAGGAGATCAACCAGGCCGACGGGACCTTTCGCGTTCTTGGAGTTACTGTCGCAACGGACGACCAGACAGAGCTGATCGATAAACGTAGAACGGAATCCGACACAGATAGCCTCGAGCGCCTCTGTCGATGATTCCCAAGTGCAGCATTTCGTAATGATGCTGACGTATTGATTTGGACAAGCCACAGAGACACTGAGACACAGAGAACGCCTCGCCCGCCGCTGCGCGGCGCCGCGTCGAGCGCTCCGTGTTTTTTTCTCTGTGTCTTTGTGTCTCCGTGGCCAAATATGAAAGCGATGATCAATCGAACACAACGGTCTTGTTGGCATAGACCAGAATGCGATGCTCGATGTGCCAGCGCACCGCGCGGGACAAGACAACCTTTTCCAGATCGCGTCCCTTCTGGATCAAATCGTCCAACTGGTCGCGATGCGAGATGCGCACCACGTCCTGCTCGATGATCGGCCCGTCATCCAGCGTTTCGGTGACATAGTGACTCGTCGCGCCGATCAGTTTCACGCCGCGTTCGAACGCGCGATGATAGGGTCGCCCGCCGCTGAACGCTGGCAGAAACGAGTGGTGCACGTTGATGATGCGATACGGAAATTGCGTGACGAAATCCGGCGAGAGGATCTGCATGTAACGAGCGAGCACGATCAAGCCGACGCCGTTGTCGCGCAAGAGCGACAGTTGCCGGCGCTCGGCTTCCGCCTTGTCCGTCGTCACGGGAATGTGATGAAACGGAATGCGATGAAACTCTGCCAGTCGCGCGGCGTCGGGATGATTGCTGATGATGCAAGGGATGTCGCAGACCAGCTCCGCGCTCTCGTGACGATAGAGCAGATCCGCCAGGCAATGATCGTAATGCGAAACATAAACCGCCACCTTCGGCCGCTCGGCTGAAAGCTCCAATCGCCACCGCATGTGAAACGTCTCCGCAATCGACTGGAACGCATGTCCGAAATCCGCGGTTCCCAGTCCGAAATCGCCGAGGTCCCATTCAACGCGCATCAAAAACAGACCGCGCTCGGCGTCCTGATGCTGGTCGGCGTGCAGGATGTTCGCGTTGTGGCCGTACAGAAAATCGGCGACCGCCGCGACGATCCCTTTGCGGTCCGGACAATCGATCAAGAGGATGGCGGTGTTTTTCATCGGCAACGCTCTCTCATACGATTCGCGTCCGTTGACAATACTGCATCCACCTCTGGTTCGCCTGTCGCAGGGCGGCCACGTGTCCGAGAACGCAGAAGGGACCGTGACCCGGAGCGGCTACTAGTCCCGACTGCCTTTTGAATTCCCCAGTCCCCAGTCCCCAGTCCCCAGCCCTCAGTCCCCTGCCCTCAACCTTCTTCCGCGCGTGACCGTCCAAGCAGCCATGCAGGATCTGCGCTACGCGATCCGGTCGCTCCGCAAGCAACCGATCTTCACACTCGTCGCAGTGCTGACTCTGACGCTCGGCATTGGCGCGAACACGGCGATCTTCAGCCTGCTGTACCAGATCCTGCTGCGACCGCTGCCGTACGCCGACGCTGATCGGCTCGTCTTCATCTGGAACACGTATCCGCTGATGGGACTGCCGCAGGCCAACGTTTCGATTCCGGACTATCTGGACAGAAAAACGCAGGCACCGGCGATCGAGGACGCGACCCTGTTCACCATGCGCAGCTTGAACCTGGCCGCGGCCCAGGGACAGGGGCAGCCGGAACAGGTCCGCGGTCTTGCCGTGACGCCATCGTTCTTCTCCACACTCGGCCGCCGGCCGTTTCTCGGCCGGGCGTTCGTCGACGACGAGGCCAGGCCCGGTGCCGACAAGTTCGTCGTGCTGACGTACAGCACGTGGGCGTCGCACTTCGGCGGCGACCGCGCGATTGTCGGCCGCGACATCCGGCTGAACGGCGAGCCGTACCAGGTGACCGGCGTGATGCCGGCGGACGTCGAGCTGCCGTCGAACGACATCGCCATGCTCGTGCCGTTCGCGTTCACGCCGTCGCAGATGTCCGACAGCGCGCGCGGCAATGAATTCAGCTCGATGATCGCGCGGCTGCGGCCCGGCGCCGGCCTCGATCAGCTCAACGCGCAGATGAAGACGATCGTCGATCGCAATCTCGATCGACTGCCGGAGCGGCGGGCGTTCGCCGTGTCGGCCGGCTTCGGCGGCATCGCGGTGCCGATTCGCGAACAGCTGGTGGGCGACGCGCGCGCGCCGCTCTACGTGCTGCAGGCCGGCGTGTTGGCCGTGTTGCTCATTGCGTGCGCCAATGTCGCCAGCCTGCTCCTCATGCGCGCGACGGGGCGCGCCCGCGAGCTGGCGATTCGCATCACGCTCGGCGCGGGCCGGTGGAGGCTGTTACGGCAACTCCTCACCGAAGGCGTGGTGTTGTCGACGTGCGGCGCGATCGGGGGCCTCGCGTTGGGGCTCGCCGGCGTCCGCGGCCTTGTCGCGCTCGGTTCGCGTCAGGTGCCCGGTATGGCCCGTGCCTCGCTGAACCCGGCCGTGCTGGCGTTCGCGACGCTGCTCGCGCTGGTCACCGGGCTGGTGTTCGGCCTGGTGCCGGCGCTCGCCGTCATCCGCGGCAACACGAGCGCGGTGCTCAAGGAAGACACGGCACGCGGCTCGGCGGGGAAGCGCACCGGCTTCACGCGCGCGACGCTCGTCATCGTCGAGACGGCGCTCGCCCTCGTGCTGCTCGTCGGCGCCGGACTGCTGATCAAGAGCTTCGCGCGGCTGCAAGGCGTGAATCCGGGATTCTCACCCGAACGCGTGCTGACGGCGCAGCTCTCCGTGCCGGCGGTCCGCTACCCGGACTCCGCGGCGCGGCGGGCCTTCTGGACGCGGCTCGTCGAACGCGTGCGCGCGATCCCTGGCGTGACGGCCGTCGGCCTGACGTCGAATGTGCCCTTCAACGGCAACGTCGGCTCCGGGTCGTACTCGATCGTCGGCTACACGCCGCCGCAGAACGACGCGCAGCCGCACGGCCGGCAGGAAATCGTGGGCGGCGACTATTTTCGCGCGATGCAGATCCCGCTCGTTGCGGGCCGCCTGTTCACGGATGCCGACACGGCGGACAGCCCGCCGGTCGTGGTGATTGACGAGTTCCTCGTGAAGCGGTACTTCGCCGGCAGGAGTCCGATCGGCCAGCAGATCCGGCGGGGCGGGCCCACCAGTCCGGCGTTCACAATCGTCGGCGTGGTCGGCACGATCAACAGCATCGACCTCGGAGCGCCGGTGGCGAAGGAGCGCATCTACTACCCCGTGGCCCAGCAGCCGAACGCCGCGATGGCGCTCGTCGTGAAAACGGGAACGAACGAGCAGGCGCTGGTGTCGCAGGTGCGCTCGGCGGTGGCGTCGATCGATCCCGAGCAGCCGATCGCCGACGTGCGGACGATGGGGCAGTGGATGGCGCGGTCGCTCGATGGCCGCCGCTCGCCGATGCTGCTGCTCGCGCTGTTCGGTGCCGTCGCCCTCACGCTGTCGGCCATCGGCATTTATGGCGTGCTCGCGTTCGGCGTGGCCGAGCGGTCGCGCGAGTTCGGCATCCGCCAGGCGCTGGGCGCCGATCCGCGCGCGATTTTTTCACTCGTGTTGGCGCAGGGAATGCGGACGGCCGGGTATGCCACCGTGACGATCGTGCTGCTCGCCGTCGCGACGGCGGCGTGCTACCTGCCCGCCCGCCGGGCGACGCTCGTCGATCCGGCTGTCGCGCTCCGCGACTCGTAGGCAACGAAGAACGGAGAACAACAGCATCACGAAACACACGAAAGCCGCACGAAATACACGAAAAACCGGATCGTTGAGGTTTCGTTTGTTGCCTCCGTAACATTCGTTCCCGTTACCGCTCGAAGAGCGAAGCGCGGAGCACATCCGCATCGAGCCGCCCGGCGTGAAATGTCCGCCCGCTCGTCGTGCTGGTGAGCCACACTTCGGCGGGGCTGAAGAGCATCGGGTCGATTTTATAGAAGTCGCTGTCGTAGCGCTTGAAGATGTCGTAGAAGGGCGTGCCGTAATCGGTGGAGGCGCACGCGGGAAGACGCGCCGCGAGCTGTGCGAGCTCCTCGTCCTCCGCGTGTACGGTGTAGCGGGCCTGACCGCCGTAGAGAATGCAGTCGTTCGTGCGGCCGATCGCCCGGACGTCGCTTCGCGCGTTCGGTGCCAGCGGCGCCGTACCCATCGCGCTCACCACGCGTCTCACGTCGAAGCCGATGGCGTCCATCTTGTGCAGACCGGTCTCGACGACGCGCGCCACGATCTGCACGCCGCCGGCGAGGCTCGCCGTGGGAGCGACGGCGAACGTGATCGCGTCGGATGCCACGCCCGCCTTGCCGGCGACCCACGCCGCCACGTCGTCGGTTGGCAGCGTGCGGGCCTCCAGGACGAGCACGCCGCGGGGTGCGTCCTCTGCGTAGCCAAGCTTTCCGAACAGCTCCCGCTCCACGCGCGCCCTGGCACGCAGCGGGCCCGAGCCCATCGCGAAAAAACCCTCGGGGTTGATCGCCCACCCGGCGTACTGCGACGCCATGCACGACTCGGCCGGATGATCGGTCCACACGTGGACGCCCGGCCACGCCTCATGGCCGATCGTGAGCGGCGCGATCGCGACGTGCCCGAGGCCGCCCATGCACAGCTCGGCCAGGGCAAGCCCCGCAGCGAAGCCGCCCGGCACATTCGCGCCGGCGTCCAGGACGCGGGCGCCACTCGCGAGCGTGTGCGCGGCGACGCGCAGCTCGTCCGCGCGCGCGATGCACCGATCGGCCAGGACCCAGGCACGCTCGTTCATTCCGAGGTCTGTCACGCCTTGTCCGCCATCGCCGCCAGCAGGTATGCCACCGCGGCGGCAGGTGCGGCGCGTGCCGCAGCCGATCCGATCTCGTCCGCGAGGTTGCGCGGCGAGAGGCCCACCTCCTCCGAGGCGGCCCGCGCCAGGAAGGTCCCCTCTCCTGCAAGGACCGCCACGCTGGGACAGACCGGACCCAGGCGCCGCATCACCTGTCGAATGCCGCTCGCGATCTGCCGCACCTGGGCCCGCGAGATGTAATCCGCAATCGCGTCCACCTCGCCGAGGCCGATCATCTCGAGATCGGCGCACACCATCCGCGCGATCCGGGCGGCGGCGTCGAGCCGGCTCCGGCCACGGCCGTCCGGCGTCTCGCAGGTGTACTCACGCTCGTCAATCCGTCCCAGCCAGCGGTAAACGTCGGCGGCCACGGCGAAATGCTCGGCGGCGATTCGGCACCGGCGTCCGCCAAGCGGCACCGATCGCACGATCGAGCAGACCGGCGTGCGCAGCCTCCCCGTGTAGACGAGCTCCCCGCTGCGGAGCCGCGCCGGATCGGTCCGCCCCTTCACCACGACACGTCCGGAGACGATAGGGATCACGTCGGTCGTCGTGCTGCCCACGTCGAGAAAGAGCGCGTCGGGAAACGTGCGCGCCACCAGCGTCGCGCTCGCCATCCAGTTGGCGGCGGCAACCCGGTGCGGCCGTTGCCGTGCCGCCTCCGCGGATCGAAATCGACCGTCGACGCTGTAGACCCACGGCTGCACGCCGGGAAACGCCGTGCGGAAGGCGTCGAGCACGAAGGCGACCCCTTCGCGCTTGGTGGCGAAGCAGTCCGCCAGCTCGGCGGTTGTCGTCACCGCCATGGTGGGCGCGGTCCCCAGGCAGTCAGCTGCCTCCCGCAGGATCGCCGGCAGCCGGTGAGGATCGCGCCAAAGAGGAAAAGGGCGCTCGAGCATCCTGGGCCCGGAGGTGTCGTCTTCCGCAATGCGAGCAGCCTTCAGGTTCGCACCGCCGACGTCCCAGCCGAGGATCGGACCCTTCACGAAGCGGGCTCATTCCCCCGAGGTCAACGGTGCGGCAGCCGCGCCGGGGTCGGAGAGTATCGTGTGGAGGCGGAAGTGGTGCTTCCCGAGCTTGCCGCCGTAGTTCCCGGCCGTGATCTCCACGACGCCCGGACGGCACGCGGCATCGATGCCGGCGCGCATGGCGCACTCGATGGCGTGACGGTTCAGGCCGTCCACCACGATCTCGAGCACCGAGCTCACGTCCTCGGGCAGCTCGCTCGTGACGCCGTCCCGTCCGCGCAGCGTCGGACAGTACGCGTCGTTCGTGGATGCGACCATCTTCTTGTAATGTTTCGCGCCCACCTTGCTGCCGGCGCGTACGATCCCTCCGGGGAAAGGGAGCACGACGCCGCGGACTTTGCGCATCACGCCGACCGCCGCTTCCGCCGCCCCGAGGGCGGCATCTTGATCCCTGGCCAGGACCAGGAAGTTGCCACCGCCTATGGCCTTCTCGACGCCGAACGCCTCCTGCACCAGGAACTCGCCTTCCATCACCGGGATCCGCCAGTAGCGGCGGCCGTCCAGGAACTTGCTCGACTGGAAGCGGTCGCCGAAATGGCGGAGCAGTCCGCCGACGAGGACCCGCTCGGCCGCCTGGGGCACGCTCGCGCCCGGCCGGCCGTCGGGCGTCTCGTGCGGGAGCAGATCGGCCTCGATGCCCGCCTCGACCTTGCACCCGATCACCGACGTGGCGAACCCGGTCATCGACTGCGCCGCCGTTCGCGCCCAGGCGGGGGAGCGCGCCGTGATCAACACGCGCGCGGCGCGCATATCGAAGGCCTCGGCGAACGTGTCGACGATTCTCACGCCGCGCCGGTCCATGCTTGTTCCGCTCCCGCCGGTCATGCTCCGAGCGCCTCCCGCGTGAAGGCGTAGCGTACCACGGCGACTGTCGTCACACGCTGTCGCCCGGGAGCGTGTCCGAACGCGGATGCGGCGACAGAGGCCCCTTTATCGAGTTCGTCGGGTGGATCACCGCGGGCGGCCGTTGCCGCCGCGAGGGTCGATCGGCTCGCGGACGATCCGAACGTCGGACCACAACAGTGCCTGGAAGTGCCGGTGGATGGTTGATTCGAGGCGCCAGCCGACCTCGAAGTGATCAGTACTTGCCGACGATGTACTCCTGCGCCCCTATACCTTTGTCGGCCATCAGGCTTATCGCCTGGAAGACCGACTCCTCAGGGCTCACCGACCAGACGCGGTGGCCCTTGTACTGCAGAATCGAGCCGACGGTATCGGCCATCTCTGGCTCCACACACTAGGCAAGCCTGGCATCCATCGCAATCGAGTACCAAGTGGACGGACCACTCAACCACTTAGCCCGCCGCCGCGGCGCCGGATGCCGTCGTCGAGGGACGGGACCCATGAGTCGTCGACGATGCCGGGGAACTGCTCCCGCTCTTCAGCCGCTCCCTCAACATTTCCTCGGCCCGCGCGAACAGGTCCTCCCGGGAGATCCTGCCGGCGTCCACGTCGGCCAGGATCGAGCGCTGCGCCTTGTATTGCTTGTTCTCGATGCCGGCCTTGCTCTGAAGCATCCGCCACGCCTTGCGGCGCTCGACGCAGAACAGGACGAGCTGGCGCGAGATCGAACGGTATTCGACATCTCCTTTGGCGCCCTGCACTTTGATGTAGACGCCGAAATCGGGGACGTAGGAGCGGTGATCGGGAACCAGGTAGCGGCGGTAGACCACATCCTGCTGCGTGATGCGAACCAGCATGTTGTCCAGCGGGATCAGCGTCGCCGCATCCTCCTTCTTGATCTTCTTCAAGTGGTTCCGGAACCGTGCCTCGGTCGCGCACCAATGAGCCACGGTGTACCGGTAGGGCTCGTTGGCGCTCTTGAACTTCGTCTCGTACCAGTCCATCTCGATCGAAGGATTGCCTTTGAGGTCGAGGGCCTCCTGGTAGGTCTCGCCATGTCTCGGGTTGAACACGAACTCCGGCGCCCCGCGCGAGTCGCGCACGCGCTGGGCCTGGGTCAGGGCCATGTCGTCGGCCACTCCGTGCTCCGGCTGGCAGGTCGTGAAGCACTGCAGGAACGCCGTTCCCCGATACTCGATGCCGTCGAGAATCGCCTTGTACAGCTTCGGCGCGTTGGCGATCGAGATCTGCGCGATGAACGGCGATCCGTGGCCGGCGAGGAACGTCTCGGCGACCGTCTTCTTCTCGACGTTCTTGCCCTGCGTGGCCGTGCCGAACACGTTCATGTCGTTGCCGCCCAGCATCGGCGTCGAGTCGGAGTTCTGCCCGCCGGTATTGGAGTACACCTGCGTGTCGAGCATCACCGCCTTGATGTTCGGCCGGTTCTGGAGGATCACCTTCGACGTGTTCTGGTACCCGATGTCGCCCATGCCGCCATCGCCGCCGACGACCCACGCCTTGGGCAGCTCCAGGATCTCCTGGTCGGTCATCACCGCATCGCTGAAGTGCACGTATTCGTAGTACTCGCGCGGGTTGATGACGTCCTTCTCGCGGTTCATCAGCGCATCGGCCAGCCGCTCGGGAATCACTGACCGGCGTCCATGATCGACGATGAAGCTCTCGCCGAGGAGCCAGCCCACCGTGATGCCATCCTGGAACAGCGAGTTCATCCACGGGTACGGATGCGGGTTGTTCGATGGCGTCGAGCCGTAGACGGTATTGCAGCCCGTGTGCGCCGCCATCGCCATGACCGACATGCCGTTGGCGAGCCGGCCGTCAATCGCCTGGAGGTTCTTGTGGTTGAACGCCTCCTGCCGCATGACGGCCGTTATCGCAAAGACGATCTCCGCGTCGGAGATTGGACCGTGCTCGGCGATGCGTCCCCTGGTGTCCTTGTCGTCCTCGCCGCCCAGTCCCATCAGCATGTGCGCCACGGCCTGACGGAACAGCTCGTACTCCTCCGGGCTTCGTTCCCTCATGGCGGCCAGTTTCGGTACACCGTCCCGCTCCAATTGATCGGCCTTTGCGCGCAGCCGGTCGGCCTTCGCGTGGAAGACCGGGCGCATGTAGGCTTCGGTCACCGACGTGATGGCCTTGAGGATGCTCTTTTCGCCGCAGCCGGCGCACGCGCCGTCTCCCGAGACCAGGGCGTCGTAGTTTCTGCGCACCATCAGCATGTTGCGCAGCGTGGCGGTTTTCGAGTCCTGCGGCCGCGCGTCGTTGTAGAGGCCGAGGTACTTCTGCGACGTGTCGGGCAGAAGATTCAGGAACGCGGTGCCCGTCTCGTGCTCCGCGTTCACCTGCTCGGTCTCCTGCACCATCCTCAGAGCCTGGTGCTCGCCGCACGCCGTCACGCAGGCCGCGCATCCCTTGCACAGGTCCGAAACGAAAATCGAGAAGACGCCGCCCGCGCCGGGGCTCCTTTTCTCCGGCGTCGCGAAGATCGCATTCGCCTTCTCATAGGCCATCGGCACCTTGTCGATGACGTCGAAGAACTGGCGCTTGGCCTCGGGCGAGAAGCCGTTGACCTCGTTGGTCACCTTCTGGATGATCTGCGGAAGCGGCAGCGGGTCCTTCGTCAGGCCCTCGCGCATCATGCTGCGCGTGCGTTTTTCGATCTCCGGCATGAGCCGGAGCATCTGCTGACGCTCGACCGAATCCGTCACGTAGTTGACGACCGCCGTTCGGAGCACGGTCTCCAGGTCCTGCGAGCAGTTGGGCAGCGCCGTGTCCGGACAGACCGCGATGCACTCCATGCACTGCGTGCAGTTCTCGGCGATATAGAGCGGCGTCTCCCGGCGCGCCACATATTTCGACGCCGTGTCGCCGCTGCCCGCGGCCATGATGCCGAGCGAGGCATAGGCGTTCGCGGGCTGGTTGTACCCGTAGCCCGACCGGAACATCTCGTCGAACTCCTTGATTCGCGTCAGCGGCGTGCGTTCGCCCTGGCCTTCGGGAATCTCATGCGAACGGCATCCCGACCCGCACCCGTTCCCGTCGCCGTTCCCGGCGAGGACCGGCAAGAGCGCCTTGCCACGCATGCTGGATCGATCGGCCGCGGTGAGCTCGCCGATTGGGATCTCGCGCACGCGATCGAACCCCTGCGTCATGACCTCCATGTTGGACTTCACGACGCCCTCGCCCAATCGTCCGAACTTCTTCACGTACTGGTTGTGCACGACCTCGTGGAACTGCTGCTGCGTGATACGAAACTCCTCGAGCAGCGGCGAGACGGAGAAAAACGCGCCGAGAAAGGCGTTGCCCTGCATGCGCAGCTGGAGGTCGCCTCGATCGGTGGCCTTCCGGGCAATCTCGAACCCTGGCAGCGTGAAGACCCGGATCTTCTTCTCGATGATCTGCTGCCGGGCCCACATCGGGAGCCGCTCCCACGCCTGCTGGCCTTCTTCGTCGGACTCCCACACGAGACTGCCGCCCTCCGACATGCCGTCGAGCGGGTTGGAGTGCGTGAACGCCTTGGGGTCGCAGCACAGGACGACGGTGACGTGACGCAGGTCGCAGTTCACCCGGATCCGATTCGGTGCGGCGACCATGAAGTAGGAGGTCGGGGCGCCTTTCTTCTCCGATCCGTATTTGGGATTCGCGCTGACGTGAATGATTTCCTTCGGATTTCCAAATTCGTCGACGACCTTGTCCCGGTCGTACAACAAATCGTTCAGGTCGCCGATGATCGCGCCGAGGTTCTTGCCGGTCGTGATCGCACCCCAGCCGCCGACGGAATGGAAACGGACGGCAATCGCCCCTTCCGGCAGGAGCGAAGGCGTCTCGTCCGACTTCACTTCGTAGGGGTGATCGATGCCAAGAACGAAGAACGAGACGCCGTCAGCCGCGCGTTTCCCGTCCTTGCGCGCCCGTTTGCCGACCGCGAACTCGTACGCGCCGAGGGTATGCTCGGGCCTGAAGTCGCGAGAGCCGAGCCCGTAGACCCCGGCGAAGAGTCGCGGCATCTGGTCCGCGGTCACCCTCGGGAGCCCCTCCTCGTGCTGCAGCGCCTTGTGCAGCGCCGTCCGGATGTCGCGTCCCATCGGGTTGTCGCCGGCCAGCGGCTCGTCGGTCCGCTCGAGGATGATGACGTTCTTCTTCCCCGCCAGCGCTTTGACGATGGCCGCCTCCGGGAACGGGCGGAACACGTTGGGGTGGATCGAGCCCACCTTCACGCCCCACTGCTCGCGCATGTAGTCGACCGCGGCTTCGACGTTTTCCGCCGCCGATCCCAGCGACACGAACACCGTGTCGGCATCGTCGGTCTTGTATTGGCTCACCAGACCGTAGTCGCGGCCCGTGAGCTTGCCGAACTCCCTGTACGCGTCCTCGAAGAACTCCAGGATCGGCTCGACAAAGTTGTTCCGCCGGGCGACGACGCCTTGCATGTAGTGCTCCTGGTTCTGGACCGGGCCAAGGAGCACGGGGTTCGTCAAGTCGATCATTTTCGGCACGCGGCGGCGTTTCGGACCGAAGAGCACGCGTTGACTCTCCGTCGGGCAGTCGACGATGTCGTCGGGCGCGCCCAGGTACCGGCGGATGAGCTCTGACTCGTGTTTGTAAAACGTCCGCTCGAGATGGGACGTGAGGAAGCCGTCCATCACGTTCATCCCGGGCGTCAGACTGAGCTCGGTCACGCGCCGCAGGATCAGCGCCTGGTCGGCCGCCTGCTGGGCGTCTTTCCCGAAGACGATGATCCAGCCGGTGTCGAGCGCGCCGTAGACGTCGTCGTGCCCGCAGTGGACGTTCAGCGCGTGCTTGGTGAGCGCGCGTGCGGCCACCTCCAGAACCATCGTCGAGCACTTGCCGGGGGCGTGGTAATACTGCTCGACGCCGTAGACGACCCCCTGGCCCGAGGTGTAATTCACCACGCGCTTCCCGCAGACGGAGTGCGCGATTGCGCCGCCCTGAGCGGCGTGCTCTCCTTCCGCCTCGACGGCGATCGTGTTACCGCCAAAGACGTTGAGCTTGCCCTCGGCAAACGCCTGCTGGTAAAGCTCGCCGCCTTCAGTCGAGGGCGTGATTGGATAGAACACACCCGCGTCGGCAATACGCGTTTCCGTATGGTACGAAACCAGCTGGTTCCCGTTCGCCGTGACGCGGATTCCAGGAAATGGAGGCCTACTCTTCATGACACCTCATCCATGCCGTTGGTGGATAGCACGCGAAGTGAAGTCCGCCGCCGCCGCGCGTGCGTCGCGGGGTCTCGGTGGGCCAGGGGCCGCCCGAAGGCGCCGACCACGGGCTTCGCAAGCTCGGCGAAGTCGCCATAATGCATGCAGATGGCCTCTGTGTGCGTGCCGGCGTTGAAGACCATCTCCGGCTCTCCCACGAGGCAGCGGTCCACGAACACCCGCTGTCCGTACACCGCACCGAACGGGGGCATGGCGCCCACTTCGTAATCCGGGTACAGCACCGCTATCTCGTCCTCGCCCGCCAGGCGCAGCACGTCGGCGTTGGCGAGCCGGCGGAGCTCTTCGAGATCCGCTATATGGTCTGCCTGCAGCACCGCCTGCACCGGCTGGTCGTCCGCGATGCAGATGACGACTTTGGCCCAGCATCGCTCCAGAGTGTGCGACACCGCCGCCTCTTCCAGCGCCGTGTAGGCCGGGACATGCCTGAAGCAGGTATACGGGATCCTCTCGCGCCTCAGCAGCTCCACGATCGATGACAGCAGCGGCACGACGCCCTCCTTGGGCCAACGAATTTTTCTGTTGCCGTCCGGGATGTGCTCCCTTATACACCGAGGCGCCCCACATGCGGCCAGGTTTTTTTGGTCGCGTATAAATACAACCACGAAAACGAAGACCCAGGAAAGACACGAAGAAGGCGAGGGTTTCCCTATTGTTCACTTATGTGTTGAGGTCGTTGTGTTACGGATGTCCAGGCGACACAGACTGAAGGGCTGCGCTACCTTGCGCGGCCGGCCGAATGCCACACCATTTCACGGTAATTCCGATCGCGGCGACAACCGGGCGGGTGAGGTCGGCAAAACAGCTTGATCCCCTCGATCCCTACATGAACTCCCTAACGAGTTTCCGTCGCTGTTCCTTGCTCACCCCTAGCGGCTGGTGGACCAACAGGCCGGCCTGGAGTCCGGGGTCCTGAGTGTGAAGACTTGGCCGTGGGTTGCGCTCACGGTAGAAGAGCCCGATTGGGATTTTCTCACCCCATTCCAGGGCTGCATCCATCGCGGCGTGGAAGTTGTTCGGGTCGTGCTGGGTATCTTCCAGTCTGTACACCCGTTTGCGGAACCACTCGTAGCTGTTGTGCTTGTTGAACGTCACGCACGGGCTAAAGACATCAATCAGCGCAAAACCCGGGTGCTGGATGGCGTCGGTGTACAGTTTCAGCAAGTGCTTGGGCTGCCCGCTGAATCCGCGAGCGACGTAACCGCAGCCGCTCGCGAGTGCCAGTGCCAGCGGGTTGAGCATTCGCTCCAGGTTGCCGTGCGGCGTGGTCTTCGTGATCATCCCCGTTTCACTGGTCGGCGAAACCTGCCCGGTGGTCAGGCCGTACGTCTCGTTATCCATGACGATGTAGGTGAGGTCAATATTGCGCCGCATGGCCTGGATGAAGTGGTTCAAGCCAATGCCGTAGCCGTCACCGTCACCGCCGGTGACGATCACGGTCATGTCGTGATTGGCAAGCTTGGCTCCGGTGGCAAACGGGAGGGCTCGGCCGTGTAGGCTATGCACTCCGTACGAGCGGAAGAACCCAGGCAGGTTTGACGAGCACCCGATGCCCGAAACGACCAGAACCTCGTGCGGCTGACGCCCCAGCCCGGCGCAGGCATGGAACAGTCCGTTCAAGACGCCGAAGTCGCCACATCCTGGGCACCAATCTGGTGCAACTTCCGCTTTGAAGTCTTTCGCTTCAAGTACCGCGATTGCGGTCGCCATTGCTCGCTCCTAGGGTTCCAGGGTTTCAACGATGAGTACTTACCGAGGCCGTCGGCACGAGTCGTCCCGCCCAGTCGCCACTGGTCCCGGTGGGGTGCTCCGTCTGCCAACCGGCTTCCGTCGAGAGCACTTCAACTACTTCCGTGCCCTTCTTCAAGATTTCCTTCACACCAGCCACGATGTGCTTCGGCTCAAATGGCTCGCCGTCGTACTTGCGGATGTGGCCCTTGGCGACGATGCCCGTCTCGGCCCGCAAGTGGCGCGCGAACTGGCCGCTTTGGTTGTTCTCGACGATGATCACCCCCCGGCTTTTGCCCAGGATGGCGCTGACTTCAGTGACGTGGAAGGGCACCAGGAACTTGACCTGCAGATGGCTGGTCGAGATACCTTCCCGATTCAGGCGCTCGACCGATTCTGTGAGAACGCCCCACGTGGAGCCCCAGCCAACCAACGTCACCTCGGCGTCGACGGGCCCCTCCAGCTTCGGGGCAGGCAGATGTTCAAGCACGGTGGCCATCTTGCGGCTTCGCTTGTCCGCCATCTTCTTGCGCCGCACGGTGTCGGTGAAGACGTCGCTGATCAGCACCCCATCCTCATCGTGCTCATCACTCGCGGCCACGTAGATGTGACCGGGAACGCCCGGGACGGCCCGCGGTGAAATGCCCGACTCGGTATCCTTGTAGCGGAGATACGGTTCGCCGGCGGCGACCTCGTTTCCGTCACTCCCTCCAGGCGCCTGGGTGATGAGCTCGCCTCGATCGATCGGAAATTCGACGTCGAGTAGCGCAGGATCCACGGTCTCGTTGCCTTCGCTCATGAGCAGGTCCGAGAGGATGATCACCGGGCACTGATAGCGGTCGGCGACGTTGAAGGCTAGCGCCGGAGTGGAAAAGCAATCCGGCATGCTCAGCGGAGCGATGATAATCCGCGGGAAGTCCCCCTGGCTGGCGCCAAAGGCCTGGTTCAGGTCCCCTTGCTCAGTCTTGGTCGGTACGCCCGTGGAAGGACCGGCGCGCTGTACGTTGACGACGACGACGGGAGTTTCGAGCATTCCAGACAGGCCGATCGCCTCCGTCATCAAGGCGAGGCCGCCGCCGGACGTGGCACACATACCCCTGGCGCCCATGTGGCTGGCCCCGATGGTCATGTTGATGACTGAAATCTCGTCCTCAACCTGTCGGACACAGACACCCAGCTCCTTCCCGTGGCCAGCGAACCACTCCAGGATGTGCGTCGCGGGGCTCATCGGGTACGCACAATAGAACTTGCAGCCTGCGAATGCTGCCCCCATGGCAAGGAGCTCGTTGCCGGTGGCGAGGGCCCATTCTTGGCTGGTCTGCCGGAGCGGCCTGGAAAGCGGCGTGAAATGGGCGGCCGCGTAGTCGTAGCCAGCCCTTGCCGCCTCCACGTTCACTTTCACAACCTGCGGCTTCTTTGCGAACGTCGACTCGAGCACCGACTCCAGGCCTCTGAACTCCAGACCCATCAGAGAAATCACGGCCCCTACGGCCACCGTGTTCTGCATGACCGGCAAGTCCTTGTAGGCGGGGGTCAGGTTGGGGACGGGCAGTGGGCAGAGCTGGACACCCACGGGAGGCCCGTAAGTCGGTTTCAGCTTGGCGCTGTTGTAAAGGGCCACGCCGCCGCCGATGAGTTCCTGCAGATGGCGGTCTAACGTATCTTGATTGAGGGCGATGAGCGCGTCGACCTGATCGCCCTGGTTGAGCGGCTTCTTTGCCGAGACGCGGATGCGCAACCAGGAGTGCCCGCCGCGAATCACCGACTGATAGCTGTTGTAGGCATAAACGGCTTGACCCTGCCGGGCCACAGACAGAGCCAGGGTGTTGCCCGCTGAGGCGACCCCGTCGCCCGCCGCACCGCCGATTCCGACGACCACATCAGGCTCGTTCATGACAGTTGTCTCCCCGGAACGACTGATTCTTTCACCGCCTGCAAAGCCGCCAAGGTGTGTGCGGCACAGACCTGGTGGGGTTCGCTGCTACCCGGTGGCCACCTGATGGACGGCCAAGTAGAACGTTGTGCGCTGCGAACGGCTGAACCTTACAGGTTCTCACGCGGCCGGTTGCCGGCGCATGAATCGCCCGTCCTGTGTGCGTTGAAGCACGCCGGCATCCACCAAGGTCGTGAGCACCGTACAGCATGTTGGCCCGTCAAGGTGCCAGAGCCGCCGCACCTGCGGGGGTGTGAGGCGCAGGCCCGGCTGCTCCTCGTAATCGTGTTCGATCCGCTGCAACAGAACCTGCGAGAGCGGAAGCTCCGAAGTCATCGTGCGCCTCCGGTGCAAGGGAGGGCGGTACATTAGCGCCGCTGAGAAGGCCGCGTCAAGGGCGCAATCGAGCCGCGCCGCTCGTCTGGCGATGCCAGGTAGCCGTGCGGTCAAGCGTCGTTCAGGGCGCCGACTTCCTCCTTTGCGTGCGAGTGCCGAAAGGGATCGCAGGCGTCGCGCATCGTGGCGAATGCGGCCCCTTCTATCCGATCGAGCAGCGCCAGGTCGAACCGATCTTCTCCGTTTGTCTCCTTTGCTACGTTGCTCTATGTTAAAACCGTTTCCTCCGTAATCTCCGTTTCTGAGGAGACCTCACGATGGTGCTCGCCCAACGACGGCGCTCGGCCGTGAAGACTGTTTTCGCAGTGTTGGCGGCGGTGCTCGCGGCCTCGTCCGGGCCCATCGGCGCGGACCAGCCAGCCTCGGCGACGGACTCGAGGCGGCGATCCTGGCGCGCACCCACGGCATGCGCGCGATAGTCCTCAAGAATCACTACGACCCGACCGCGGGGCTCGCGTACATGGTCCGCAAACAGGTGGCCGGCCTCGAGGTGTTCGGCGGCGTCGATCTGAACCTGCCCGTCGGCGGCATGAATGCCGCGGCGGTCGAGCACATGACGCAGGTATCGGGAGGCTACGGACGCATGGTGTGGATGTCGACGTTCGACGCCGAGAACCAGGTCCGCTATTCGAAGGAGAACCGTCCGTTCGTCAGCGTGTCGCGCAACGGCGAGCTGCTTCCCGCGACGAGGGACGTGGTCGCGGTCATCGCGAAGCACGGGCTCGTCCTGGCGACCGGGCATGTCTCCTCCGGCGAAGGGTTGATGCTGCTTCGCGAGGGCAAACGGCAGGGCGTCGAGCACATGGTCGTCACGCACGCCATGAACGCCCCGATCCTGATGACCGTCTCCCAGATGCGGGACGCGGCGGCGCAGGGCGCCTTCATCGAGTTCGTCGGCGGCTCGATGCGGACGGCCGACGCTGTCGCGAGGGTCGATCGGTTCGCGGACGCGATCCGAAACCTCGGACCGCAATTCTGCATCCTGTCGAGCGACCTCGGCCAGAAAGGCAATCCGCTGCCAGCCGACGGCTTCGCGGCGTTCCTCGCGGCGTTGCAGGCGCGAGGCTTCACCGATGCGGAGCTCGGTCGGATGTCGAAACAGAACCCAGCGACGTTGCTTGGACTTCGGTAGTCTACGTCTGGACACCGATCGCCGGCGTGCCGGCGGCCTTCGAACCGCCATCCGCGAGCTTCGTGCTCGACTGGGGATCGATCCGTGCGATGCGCGCACGCGGCATCGTATTCGCCGCCATCACGCTCGCCGCGGGCATCTCGTCGACCGGCGACTCTGAGCTCGACCGGCGCCTTCCATTCGACGAGGCCTACCGCATTCCCGATCCCGCGGCGTCTGCCATTCGTCAGGGACGAGCGGCGGGCGGACGGATCATCGCCATCGGCACGACGGTCGTGCGTGCGCTCGAGCACGCCGCACGCCAGGGCGGCGTGCGGGCCGGGGAGGGGCGGACGGCAGAGAACCGGGGCCCCCGCCGCGCGTGGTTTGCGCGGTGGGGTGGCAATACCGGGGAGCCGCGGGATGCCTCCACGAGATGGGACTATTGGCCGGGAGCAAGCTGGATTAGACTCGCGAGGGTCATGACGGAGTGCCAGGCCATGCATAACAGACTACGGGTCGTGTGCTTCGCTCTCGCGATATGTGTCTTCGGGGTCCGGACGGCATCGGCGCAGGCGACGCTGGAGCTCAGGGACTTCCTGGTCTTGCCGATGACCGGATTGGTCGATGGCAAAGTATCGAACGAGCAGCTGCTCTCGAGAGTCAACACGTTGCGCGAAGAGGTCGGTGGTGCGAAGCGCCTCTTCATCAGCGACCTCAACGGACCGTTGTACATCCTGGACAAGGACACCAGGAAGCTCACGGTCTATCTCAACTTCAACGGCAACGAAGGCAAGAGCGACGGCAGGTTCTACACCGTTCACATGGAGGATCCCTCGCTCGCCGGCTCCAACCTTCCCAACAATGCGGGTTTCCCCGCGTTCAAGGTCGCCGGCTACACGACGACGGAAGCGATCAAAACGCCTGGCCCGCTCCAGAACGAGGGAGTGCTGATCGAGTGGACCGATTCGAACCCGTCCAATTCGACGTTCGAAGGAACGGCCCGCGAGCTGCTGCGCGTGCAGCTCAACACCACCAGTCACCCGCTCGGCGATCTCATCTTCAATCCGACGGCTCGTCGAGGCGATCCGGACTGGCGGGTCCTGTACATGGAATGTGGTGACGGCGCGTCGGGAGAATCGACGGACGTCGCCATCAGGTCCAACCCACAGCGGCTCGACAACCTCGAAGGGAAAATACTGCGCATCATTCCCGATTTGAGCGAACACGCGGCGACAAGCACGGTGAGCGCGAACGGCCGTTATCGAATTCCCAACGACAATCCGTTCGTCTCGACGCCGGGTGCCCGCACGGAAATCTGGGCCTACGGCTTCCGCAATCCCCATCGGTTGAACTGGGCTGTCGATCCCGCCAACCCGGCCAACAATCGGCTGATCGCCAACTCGGTCGGGCTCCACACATGGGAAACGGTCTACATCGTTCACAAGGGGGCCAACTACGGCTATGGGGAACGCGAAGGCAACGAGCTGCTCAAAGCCGACAACACGACCGCGCCGCTGCCTCAGGTCGACAAGATTCCGATGCGGATTGGTGAACAGGCGACCGGCACGATGGTGGTGCCGACGTATCCGGTCATCCAGTACGGCCACGGTCCGGGTGGCGGCGACTCGATCGGCAGCGGGTTCGTCTACAACGGCAAGGCGATGCCGGCGCTTCGAGGAAAGTACGTCTTCACCGATCTGACGACCGGCCGCATCTGGTACGCCGACTACAAAGACATGCTCGCCGCCGACGATGGGAAGCCGGGCACGTTGGCTGCCATTCACGAAGTGAAGCTCCTCTGGAACGATCCGCACGATTCGCCGGACGCCGGCAAGAAGGTCTACGACTCGATGTTCCCGATCGTCGAAGCGGCGTACCATGCGCGCGGCGGCGGTCCACGGCTGCCGGCGCGGGCGGATCTCGTCAAAGGCGGCCGCGCCGACGTCCGGTTTTCAATCGATGCCAACGGCGAGTTGTATCTCTACAGCAAGAGCGACGGCATAATCCGCGCGGTCGTCGAAGCCATCGGTTTCTGAAATTTGAAGGAGGAGCAACGCAGCCCCCGCCGCGGTCCCCAACGCGGCAGCCGCGTTGGGGTGGGGCGGGGATGCATCGCCCGTCGAACGGGGTCCCCAACGCGGCAGCCGCGTTGGGGGCCCCGAATGCAGCCAGACTTGCACTACGGGCTGCCGGGGCAGGCGCCGCGGTTCGACTCCGCCGGCGCGGCTCGGCTCGCGCGCGAGATGTACGGACTCGATGCGTCCGCCTCCGCGCTTCCAAGCGAGCGCGACCAGAACTTCCTGCTGGCAACCAGCGCGGGCCGCTACGTACTCAAAATCGCGAACGCGGCGGAACATCGCGCCGTGCTCGAGGCCCAGAACGCCGCGATGGCGCACGTGGCGGACCGCGTGGCGTTCTGCCCGCGCGTTCTGCCCACGATCGCGGGCGACACGATAGGCATCGCGCCCGGCAGCGGCCATCTCGCGCGGCTGGTCACGTATCTCGACGGCCTCCCTCTGGCGGAGGCCGGCGCACGCACGACGGCGCTGCTCGAAAGCCTCGGCCGGGCCGTAGGTCGTCTCGACCGGGCGCTCGAGGATTTCGACCATCCCGCAATCCATCGCGACTTTCATTGGGATCTCGCCAACGCGGCGCCCGTCATCGCCAGGCATCTGCCGCTCGTCCTCGATGGCGGCGATCGGCAGCTCGTCCGGCGCGTGAGCGCAACCGCCCGACAGACCATCGAGCCGCTTCAGGCGGCATTTCGGCGCTCCGCCGTTCACCACGACGCCAACGATTGGAACGTGCTGGTGTCAAGTCCCGAAGTGGTCGGCATCATCGATTTCGGCGACATGGTGCACAGCTGGACGGTCGCCGACCCGGCCGTAGCGGTCGCCTACGCGATGCTCGACGGCTCGGATCCGCTGGCGACGGCCGCCGCGATCGTGCGCGGATATCATGCCGAGCATCCGCTTCGAGACGAGGAGGTTGTGGCGGTGTTTCCACTGGCCACCCTGCGGCTCTGCGTGAGCGCGTGCGTCGCCGCGTGGCAGCAACAGCAGCGCCCGGACGATGAGTACCTGGCGGTGAGCCAGGGAGCCATCCGGCGGACGCTGCCGGTGTTGGCGGCGATCCCGCCGCAGATGGCGGAGCAGACGCTGCGATCGGCGTGCGGGCTGGGCCCTTCGCGTTGCTAGCCGCGAAAGCCACGAAAGCCACGAAAACACGAAAGCCACGAAACAAAACGATCAGAAATGACGTTTTCGGTGCTTTTCGTGTATTTCGCGCGTTTCGTCCGCAGAAAAGGGGCCGTACCCCTTTTTCGTGCTTTTCGTGCGTTTGAACGCTGAGCTCGCTGAGCCCGCAGAGAATAGGCTTGCTTTGCGTGCTCTGCGGTCTTTGCGTTGATCGTCTTGTGGATCGTAGTGTCCGGGTTCAGCCGGGCCCGTGCCGTACGCATGACCAACGATGAAATTTTCGCCGCGCGCCGGCGCCTGATCGGCCGCAACGTGAGCATCGCCTACCGCCGGCCGGTGCACCTCGTCCGCGGCTCGATGCAGTATCTCTTCGACGCGGATGGCCGCCGTTATATCGACGGCTACAACAACGTGCCCCACGTCGGCCACTGCCACCCGCGCGTCGTCGATGCCGCGGAACGGCAGATGCGCGCGCTCAACACCAACACGCGGTACCTCCACGAGAACCTCGCGCGCTATGCCGCGCGGCTCACGGCGACGCTGCCGGAGCCGCTGCGCGTCTGCTACCTGGTGAGCTCCGGCAGCGAGGCCAACGAGCTGGCGCTCCGCCTCGCCCGCGCGCATACGCGCCGGCGCGACCTCATCGTGCTCGATGCCGCCTACCACGGGAACACGACGACGCTCATCGACATCAGCCCGTATAAGTTCAACGGACCTGGAGGAGCGGGCAGGCCGTCCTGGGTTCACGTGGTGCCGGTGCCCGACGTGTACAGAGGCGCGTATCGCGGTCAGGCCCGAACTGCGCACAGTAGGTGGGGTCCGGCTTTAGCCGGACCTGGTCTGTCCTCGGATTCGCACGCTGGCGCGAAGTACGCGGACGCCGTTGCACGGTCACTCGACGAGATGCGTCGGGCCGGCGCGGCGCCGTGCGGGTTCATCGCGGAAAGCTGTCCCAGCGTCGCGGGGCAGATCGTGTTGCCGCCCGGGTATCTCGCCGCGGTCTACGGCCACGTGCGCGAGGCGGGCGGTGTGTGCATCGCAGATGAAGTCCAGACCGCGTGCGGCCGGATCGGTTCACACTTCTACGGCTTCGAGCCGCAGGACGTGGTGCCCGACATCGTGGTACTGGGCAAGCCGATCGGCAATGGGCATCCAATCGGCGCCGTGGTGACGACAGAGGAGATTGCCGCGTCGTTCGACAACGGGATGGAGTTCTTCAGCACGTTCGGCGGCAACACGGTGTCGTGCGCGATCGGATTGGCCGTGCTCGACGTGCTCGAGGACGAACGGCTGCAGGCGCATGCGCAACGGGTGGGTGCGCATCTTCTCGCGCGCCTGCGCGCGATGATCGATCGGAGTCCGCTCATCGGGGATGTGCGCGGCTCGGGGCTGTTCATCGGCGTCGAGCTGGTGCGCGATCGTGACACGCTCGAGCCGGCGGCAACCGAGGCGTCCGACGTGGTCAACCGTCTGCGCGACGAGGGGATTCTCATCGGGACGGACGGTCCGCATCACAACGTCCTCAAGATCCGTCCGCCGATGCCGTTCAACGTTGAGGACGCCGACGTCCTTGCGTCCACGCTCGCGTCCGTCATCTAGAAGCACGATGCGCTCGAGCAGCGCGGCATGCGGTTGCCGCCTCGGCGGAGCGTCAGGGCTCGCCTGAAAGGCTCGCCCTCCGTCCGGTCGCTTTGTCGTAGTGGTGCGCTACTCGAAAATCTCGCGCACCCTGCATCGGAAACCGGGCACGGCGTCGTCGAGATCCAGCGTGTCATTCACACCGAGCGTGAGAGGCGGCGCCCCTCGCCGGTGGGCGCACACCGTTTGTTCATCGGGGTCGACGACCAACACGAGTCCCGTGCCGCAGGCCAGGTACTCATCCACTTTCGTGCGAACGTCGGACGGGCGGTCGTCTGGCGACAGCACTTCGACGGCGAGATCGGGCGCGCCATTCCAAAAGCCCTTCGGCAGACCGCCGGCGGGAATGCGCTCGCGGTTGATGAACGCGATGTCCGGCGCGCGGACGGTATCAGGATTCCGCGCGAGTATGAAGCCCAACTCGGTCGCCACGGCTCCGATCCTGGCGGCTTTGACATGCGTCACCAGGAGCGCGATGAATCCCGCCGTCAGACCTCCGTGCACGCCGCCCACCGGGCTCATGCGAAGGATCCGGCCTTCGACGAGCTCGTACCGGAAGTCGTCCTCTGGCATCCGTTCGAGGTCTTCGGCCGTGACGAGACGCTTCGAGTTGGGCATGGAATGAAGTTGCTGCATGGCAGTCTAGCATCGTCGTTGCGAGCGGCGTGCCATGCCGATTCCTCAATGAATTCATTGTGATCTCAATGTGATCTCATGCGACTGTTGCAGTCGTGGCGTCACCCGCGCGTTCGAGGTACGCAGATACTGACGCTGGGGCCCACGGCGTTCTCGAACGATGCGCCACTCGCCGCTGGCGAGCGGCCTGTCGCCCCTGGTGCCGTTGATCTTCCTGCTGGCGGTTTCCTCCGGCTCGGCGCTTTTCGCAGTTGCTCTGCGTCGGTCGTCCCACGTTGCTGTCGGAATCGGTCCCGTCTGCCGAAGTTGCCCCTGACACGCATATCACTCCCGCACGATTCCCGCTTTGTGCAGCACTTCATTCGCGCGCGTCTCGCCGACGGCCGAGAGACCCCAGAGGCCGCGTCCGGCTCTCGTGAAGAGCCGGCGTGACGGCGGCTTCTTGCGTGCATCGTTGTTGAGATACCCGCGCATACCTGCCGGAAGATTGGTGAGCTGATGCGCGGCCCTCCCCAGTCTTGACACCGGTTTGATCTGCTCGAAGGCTTTGGAAATCTCGGAGAGATGCCTGGGATCGCGTTGCGTGGCTCTCATAAGGTACATGGTCACGATGAGGGCATCCTGGGCGGGAGTTCCACTCAGTTTGCGCCGGATCTCGTCGTCGTCCCTGCCCAGGCGCACAGGTTTTGGCACGTGCGTGCGGTCGGACGGTTCCAGTTCATCGATGCGGATGACCGATGGCCTGGCTAGCGCTGTCTGCAGTTCCCCGAGCAACTGCGGCGTCAGGTTCGTCTCGTCGCCATAGCGGTCGCTCTCGGTGATCCACGTCGTTGCCAGGACTCGGGGATCTTTGCGCAGGCCTTCAAGATCTGGATAGGAGCTGTATGACGGCTCAACCCGGAACGTCTGGGGCCACGTGCGGTAGACGACTAGGCGGCCATTGACGGTCCGGTAGATGCGGATTCGGGGAAGTTGTTCCAGGGAGAATCCGGAACTGTCGGCGACGAGTTGCCCTTCGAATTCGATGCTGTTGACCATGTTTCCCTCGTTGCCGATTGGCAGCTTGAATTTGCGGCTGCCTTCGTCGGCGCTGGCTTCGAGATGCCCGAGATGCTGGCGGAGCGCCTGCTCCACCAGCGACGACAGGCCCTGATCGCCTGCAGTCTTCCTGGCGTTCTTCCACAGGCGCCGGTCACGCACATAAAGAGTGACGTTTGTTTCAGACATATGTCTATACTACATATCATGGAAACATTACGTCAAGCTATCTGCCCGATGCAAGCTGACACGCGAGCCGATAGTCGGGATTAGTTAGCGGCCTCTCGTCAGGAACAGAAGGGAAGGGATCAGTGCGCCTGTCTGGGCTGCTGCCGGACACTTCAGCGATCCCGCCGACCGGCTCCAATTGGATGATCTCCGGGCGGCGACGAGCCGCGCTGACGCGCGACGGCAGGAAGCTCTTTCTACACTGCCATTGCCGCCGATCGCAAGCCGATGGGCTTCGTTTATACTGCGCACATGACCGTCACGTGCAAAGAGTCCCTGTGGCCGCGTATGCTTTCGGCGCTCGTGGTGTCCGTGGTGATCGGTGCCGGGTTGCCGATGGCCGCACGTGCCGGGGCGCAGGCGCCGACTCCGGCTCCGGACCCGTCCGACATCGCCGACGGCATGAGGCTCTATCAGCAAAAGGGCGACTGCCAGGCGTGCCACGGCTGGGCGGGTGACGGCCGCAAGATGGACAGCCAGATGCCGGACGGTTCGAACCTGCGCGAAACGAGGCTCGACCGCGCCAGGCTGATCATGACCATCAAGTGTGGACGGCCGGGAACCGGCATGCCGGCATTCGACAAGTTCGCCTACACCGACGGGCGCTGCTATGGCATGAAGCAGGCCGACCTCAAATCGCCGATGCCCGATCCGCCGGCGACGCTTCAGCAGCGCGAGATCGAGCGCGTCGCCGATTTTCTGTTTCAGAAAGTGGTCGGCAAAGGGCCGATGGATCGCGCCAAATGCATCGAATACTGGGGCTCGGAGGTCGAAGCCTGCCGCGAATTCAAATAGCCCTTCAGTTCAGCGCGAACACGAACAGATAGCTCGAATTCTCCAGCTTGTCGAACTTCACCGGATGCAGGTGTCGGCCGCCCGATTGCACCGCGAGATACTGCTTGGGCCCGATGGCGTAGGTCACCGGCGCGCCCTTCAACGGCGTGCCGACGTTGAAGCGCCAGAGCTCCTCGAGCGTCTCGTCGTTGTAGGCGACGACCCAGCCATCTTGCAGCGCCGTGAACATCACGCCGCCGGCCGTGTCCGTCGCCCCCGAGCGAACCTCGATGTCGGTGACAGCTTTGCCGATAATCTTGTGGTTGATCGTGTCGAAGGCCGTGATCGAGCCGTAATAGAGGTCGCTGTTGTAGGTGCGCTTCTCGCTTTTCTTTTCGTCGATCCCGCCCTGCGGTGAGAGGAACGCGACAGCCGCGCCTGTTTGTGAGAAGCAGCCCTCGATGCCAACGCCATACGCAATGTTCTTCACGGGGTTGTAGGCGGTCGGCTGGTGCGCGATGCCGCCGTGCCAGGTCGGGCAGGTTCGCTTGAGGCCGTCGCCGCGCAGCGCCCGCGCCGCGGGGTTGTAGATCTGAACGTCGAGTTTGGGATCGTAGTCGAGCGGCTTGCCGGTCCTGGCATTGAGCCCCTTGGTCCAGTTCAGATCGTTGACGTACTGGCCTCCTCTGAGGAATTCGCCGTTGGTGCGATCAATCGAGTAGTAAAACCCGTTGCGCGCGAAATGGCCGACGACCTTGCGGCTTCGGCCGTTGATCGTCGTGTCGTACAGCATGTGGACGCCGACTTCATCGAAGTCCCAGGAATCGTTCGGCGTGTATTGGAAGTACCACGCCAGCTTGCCGGTCTCGACGTCCACCGCCACAACCGAGTTGGTGTACAGGTTGTCGCCGGGACGCGCCTGCGGATCGTAAATCGGAACCGGGTTGCCCGTGCCCCAGATGGTGAGCTTGGTCGCCGGATCGTAGGAGCCTGTCTGCCAGAGGCCGCCGCCGCCGGTTTTCCACGCGTTGTTCGTGTCCTTCCAGGTTTCGCTGCCCGGATCACCCGGCTTCGGCACGACGTACCAGCGCCAGAGCTCCTTGCCTGATCGCGCGTCGAGCGCAGCGATCCAGCCACGCGTTTTCGCGTCGCCCGCCCCGTTCGCGACAATCACTTTCCCTTCAGCGGTAATGGGCGCCGCGTTGAATCGTTCCTTGCTGCCGAATTCGTTGGTGGTCGCCACCATCTTGTCCCAGACGATTTCGCCGTTATTGCGGTTCACGGCAATCACGCGGCCGTCGGGAAGATTGGCGATCACGAGGTCTTCCCACAACGCGATGCCGCGCGTGCGTGGCAAATTGCCCTGGTGCTTCACGCCGGGATCGGTCACCCAGACGAAGTCGCCCTTGTTCGGATTGCGGGCGTCGAGCTTATAGATTGTGCCCCAGCCGTCGCTCGTGTACAGGAAGCCGTTGTCGACGAGCGGATGGATCTCGGCCTCCGGACCGTTCTGTCCCACATCCTGCATGCCGCCCAGCGCCATCGCCCAGACCAGCCGAAGGCTCTTGACGTTCTCCCGGTTGATCTGGGAGAGCTTCGAGTACCGGGTCGAGCCGTAGTCGCCGTTCATCATCAGCCAGTTTTGAGGCTCATTCTGCGCATT
>QHWJ01000403.1 GCA_003222535.1 Acidobacteriota bacterium
CGAACTTCCGCTCGAGCTCGGCTTCGCTCGGCAGGCGGTCGCCGGCTTTCACCCGGCCCGACTGGATTTCGCGCTGGAGCGCATCGAACACCTTCTGGTACTTGGGCTCCCTGCCCGTTCTGCCCACATCTTAATGATATAACAGCTTGGCCGATCTGCCTACAGTTTTGATGACAAGTTCATCATATCAGGCCATTTTAGCGACATACTTTGTGTCAGTTGCATGCGCGTCGCGTTTGACTCCACTGCTGCTTGCTGTTATGTTAGGTGGCAGCAGTTGATATAGCTATTAGGAGCCGAACACAATGGCCGCCGCACCGTTCAAGCACTTCCTCGTCGTCTCGGATTTCGACCAGACGCTCAGCTTCAACGATTCCGGTCAGATCCTCAGCGACCTGCTCGGCATCACCGACTTTCGCCAAAAGGTCGACGGCCTTGCGTCGAGCAACCTCGTCCAGCAGGGGGCCGAGCTCGCCTACCTGATTCGTCACGACCCGGCGTTCCGCGGTGTGCGTCGAGAGCACCTGGCCGAGGCGGGCCGCCTCGCCAGCCTCCGCAGCGATATTCCCGCGCTGGTCGAATTCCTCAAGCGCGGTCTCGACGGCTTTCAATTCTCGTTCTACGTGATTTCAGCGGCGCCGCAGGAAGTCATTCAGGCGGCGCTCGCCGGGACGGTTCCCCCCGATCACATCGTCGGCACCGAGTTCGAGTACGACCCGGACTCCGGCGAGGTGCAATCGATTCGCCGCGTGCCCGCCGGCTACGGAAAAGTCGCGGCGGTCGAGGAGCTGGAGGAACGGCTTGGAATCTCTCCGGACAGGACCATCTACGTCGGCGACGGCAGCTCCGATGTGCACGTCATGCTGCACGTGAACAATCGCGATGGATTCACGATTGCCGTGTCGGAGAACCGGATGCTGGCCCGCATCGCACAGAGCACCGTCATCAGCGATAGCGCATTCAGTGTGCTGATCCCGATTCTGGAGCGCATCGTTGGCTGGCGCTCGGGCGAGATCCGCGAGCTCTTCGAATCGTACGCCTTGCGCCTGCACGAATGGGAAAAGGCGCGGACCGATCGCGTCACGATCGTCGGTTCATCAGTCATTCAGCCGCAGATCGTCACGCCGACGGAGCGCGGCGCGTCGCAAGCCGGCGATGCCGTCGCGTGAACAGAGGATGACCGCATGGTTGACTCATTTCCCTACAACGGATACGACAGCGTCAGGCCGAGCACGGTGACGAGGATCAGCACGACCGGCGTCAGCGCGAGAAACACGACCGCCGTGTAGCCCATCACGTCCCGCGCGCCGAGCTTGAACAGCCCGAGGATCGGCAGCATCCAGAACGGCTGGACGAGGTTCGCAAGCGCCTCGCCAAGATCGTAGGAGGCGACGATCCATCCGAGGTGCACCTTCAGTGTGTGCGCCGCCTCCATCACATATGGGGCTTCGATCACCCACTTGGATCCGCCGGAGGGCACGAACACCCCGAGGATCGCGGAGTACAGTGCCACCAGCGGTGGAAACGTCGCCGGCGTCGACACGCGCACGAACAGGTTCGCGACCTGCTCGCTCAGGTGCGTCGTGGTGATGATCCCGGCGATGCCCGCATAAAAGGGGAACTGCAGAATCACGCCCCACACCGCCGGCGTGGCGTCCTGGACGGCACGCATCAGCCGCGCCGGTGTGCGGTGCAGGATGAACCCGAGCGTCAGGAACGCGAGGTTGAGGATGTTCAGGTTGATTGCATTCAGCGGCTCGTCGGCCTGCATGAAGTAGCGGGCCAGGTAGGTCACGCCCAGCGCCACCACGAACCACGTCAGGATCGGCGAGTGTTCCAGACGTTGTCCGGGCGTTTTAGTCCTTGGTGCTTGGTTCCTGGTCCCTGGTCCGTCCTCGGTCCCTGGTCCGTCCTTGGTCCCTGGTCCGTCCTTGGTCCCTGGTCCGTCCTTGGTCCTTGGTCCTCCCCGGCCACCGAGATCGATGCCGAGGTCGCGCGCGGTCTTGCCACGGCCGGCGGGCGGCGTGGCAAGCCACATCACGCCCGTGACGACGACCATCTCCACCGCCACCGACAGGAAGCTTTGCCAGAGAAAGATCGTGTGGCGGAACGAGATCGTGCCGGCGGGAACCAATCCACCGTGCGCGACGATGTCGCGAATCTCGGGCTGGAGCGCGCCGGTGGTCGCCATCTGCAGCGCCGCGGATCCGCTCAGTCCCTGCGCCCAGATGCTGCCCACGCCGAGCACGCTCGCGGCCGCCAGCGCGCGGTAGTCGACGCCTTCGACGCGCCGCGCGACCTCGATCGCCAGCACCGCGCCGAACACGAGGCTGAAGCCCCAGTTGAACCACGAGGCGGCGAGCGTGAAGAAGGTGACGAGCGCCACCGCGCCGCGCGGCGTGCGCGGCCACGTGGCGATCCCGCGAATCACACGGCCCATCGGCGGCGACGTGGCCAGCACGTGTCCGGTGATGATGATGAGCGACATCTGGAGCGTGAACGGAATCAGCTCCCAGAAGCCGCGTCCCCACGCGTCGACGACCTGCGCCGTGGTGGAGGTGGTGGCCGTGAGCGCGGCGGCGATGACGAGCACCGTGGCGAGGAGCGCGAAGATGAAGGCGTCCGGTACCCAGCGCTCGGCCCAGTCGGTCAGCGCGAGCGCCGCGCGCGCCACCGGTCCCGGTTGTTCTGTCATGGGTGCGCGCTACCTTAACAGGTCGATGTATTCCTCTCAACCAGCTCCATGATAAACTGGTCAACGACTGGTCTATTTGGACGGAGCGCGGATGGCAAAAGTGAGTGCGTTCGAGGCGAAGACCCGCTTCGGAGAACTGCTGGACCGCGTATCCAAGGGGGAAGAGGTCGTGATTACGCGTCACGACAAGCCAGTCGCGCGACTGGTGCCCGAAGGCGCACAGCGGCTCGACGACGTCCGCCGGACCGTGGCAGGGCTGCGTGAGCTGCAGCAACGGATCCGGCGAAGGTCCAAGGCGAAGCTTTCGGACCTGGAGGCCCGGTCCGCGATCGAAGAAGGCAGGCTGTGACACGGGCTTTCATCGCGGACGCATCTGTGGCAATCGGTTGGGTGCATCCCGGTCAGGCGACGACCCACACGGCCGCGATGTTGGATGCCATCGCGGAGGGCGCCACCGTCGAAGTGCCCGCGCTGTGGCCATTGGAGGTGGCCAACGCGCTCACAGTCCTTGTCCGCCTCCGGAGACTGACCGAAGGCGAGCGCCAAACGGGTCTTGGATGGCTTCGCGGACTCCCGCTCCGCATCGACCACGAAATGGCCTCGCTTGCGTTTTCCCGGTTGTCAGAGCTGGCTTCCGCTCACCAGTTATCGGTGTATGACGCCGCCTACCT
>QHWJ01000404.1 GCA_003222535.1 Acidobacteriota bacterium
AGAGTCGTTGCCTCGTCTAAGATCAGGCGACCTTTCTCGACGCGAGCTCGGAACGGGCTCATGCCACTACTGTACGGCTTCGGAGACAGCCCGGCAAGTACTCAGGCCGCCTGGCGCAAGTCGTCGGTCTGGTTGTGTTAGAAACTGAATTGGAGCCCGATGCGGGCAACCCGGGGGGCCAGGATGTCCGTGATTCTGCCGAATGTCCCGCTCAAGTAAGACGTCGACACAGCCGCGCTGCTGTTGATCAGGTTGAACACCGAGGCATTCACGTCCACAGCGTATCTGTCACTGCGTCTGAACTTCTTGGCCAACCGGAAGCTGGTCACAGGTACTGCAGGGCCGTGTTGCGCACCGAATTCTTCCATGCGCAGTGTGACAGTGCCCTGGAGCAGCCTGGGGTCCGAGAAAGTCTGAGTCCTCTGTCCCTTCGCACCGGATGCGGCCCGCACATTGACCGACGCATTGAAGTCCGAGGGGAGGCGGTAATTGGCGTCCGCTCGAGCTTCCCAAGCCCAGGTATCTTGGACCGGAAAGCGATCGTCGTTCGGACTTGTCGGCGTCGCCCGGATCCATTGGTGAGTCCTGGTCATCCAGAAAGACGATGACATGTTCCACTTCTTCGAGAAGCGCTTGTTCACCGTCGTCTCGAAGCTGTGGTAGTCATCTGGCCGGTCACTCGCCGCGTTCAGCACTTGGTTCTGGTTGAATGCCGCGCCCGCGTAAGAGGCGGGGTAGGTGTAGAGCGTTACCGGCTGTCGGTCGAATGGATCCGTCAGCACGACCGGAACGTTCCAGACTTCGTACGGCCGCCCCACATTCACAACCCCTGTGTCGTACCAGTTGGTGTGTCTGTGATAGACGTAGGCGAGTCCGACCCCCACGTTGGCCACCAATTGCCGGTCCAACCGCAACGAGGCCTCATAATTCTTGTTTTGCTTCAGGTCCGGATTGGGCAGCGTGTTGGATCCGCCGGTCGCGCTGATGTAATCCCGTCCGGTCGGGCTGAAATCGACGCTTCCGGGCAGGTAGTCGCAGCTGGTGTTGGGTAGATTGTAGGAAACGTTCGTAAACGGGGTCACCACGCATGGGCCGCTCCATCGGTACCTGGTCGTGACTTCGGAATTCGGGTTGTAGGTCTGTGAGAAATCGGCCCCCATCGTATCGCCGAAGACCCCGAAGAACGCCTTGAGCGATGTTTTGCCGTCCCCCGTCATATCCCAATTCATGCCGACCCGCGGAACGACATCCTGCCACTTCAGAACATCCGCACCTTTGAACGTTTGCTCGCTGCTGAACTGTCCTGCAGCCTTCGTCTGGTCGGGGTAGAAGTTGTGGTAGCGCTCCCATCTGACTCCGTACGACAGCGTCACCCGGCGGTGCGTCCACGTGTCTGTGACAAACGCGGCCTGGCTGAACAAACGGTCGATCGGGACAGTCGGCGTATTGTAAGTTCTGATCTCCGTTGGCACTCCCCGGTTGAAAAACAAGGTGTAGCTGCCGCTGGGATATTCATTCGGGCGGGTGGAATCCTGCCGCTCCCAGTTCAGATCAGTTCCAATCTTCAGCTGGTGGTTCCTGGCCACATAGCTCAGCGATGTTCGAGCTTGCCACCGGTCGGCAATGGTGCCGGGGATCGCCCCCAAAGGCCCGGTCAGTATGTTGTTCGTGATTTCCTGCGAAGCCGGGTTACCAGCGACGGCCGTGCCGGGCTGCGGTGTGTAATTCGTCTTGTAGCAGCAGAATCCGAATGCCGAATCGATGAACGTGCGGCTGTTCGGCGCGCTTTGAGTCCCCACCTTCCAGGTCCTCGTGGGTTGACTTTGAACTCTCGTGGTTGGCTGTGGTGTGGTGGCGCTGAAGCCAAAAAACGGCGTCACTTTCTCGGCGTGCACGAACGTCCCAATCACCTTCGTCGCCTGTGACGCCTGCCACGAGAACTTGGAGTACTGCTGTTTCAGAATCCTAATCACGGTCCCTGGCGGTGCGTCCCCGCAGGTCCAGCAACCTGCGGCATTCGGGCCCTTCACGTAACCGATCTGCAGCTGGTCGATTTCCTGCTTGCTCGCGCCGCCATAAAACCAGAGTCTGTTTTTGAAGATGTAGCCCCCGAGATCCCCATTCGCGTCGTAATAACGCGTGGTCGGATTGGTGACCGAGAAACCCTGCGCGGCGAGGTCTTTCGAGACGTTGTCGCTCTGCCACTTCTTGTTCTCGTAGTCGCCGCCGACGGATCCGTGAAACACGTTCCCGCCGGATTTCATGATCATTTGCTGGTAGACACCTCCAAAGGCGACGTCAGCGTTGTTGCCGCTTGTCTTGAAGGACGCTTCCTCCACCTGATAGAAATCCAGATAGAGGGCCGTGTTGCCCTGGTGAGCCGTCGTCGAATTGATCCCCTCGAATTCCAGCGTAGGCGTCAGTGCGACGCCATATGTAACAATGCGTTGCCGATTGGCCAGCTGGCTGTCTCCTACGTCAGGGGGGCCCTGCAAACTGACGCCCGCAGCCAGCGGGAGCAGGTTCTGGATGCCCAGTCCCAGCGGGACCGTTTCGAGACGCTCCAACTGTATTGACGAGACCCCGGCGACACTCACGGTGTCGACCACGGGGCTCTGCCCGCTGACTTCCACTGTCTCGGAAACGGTACTGACCTTCATTCCAGCATCTATCCTCGCTGTGAAGCCGGCAGTGAGGCTGACGCCATCGAATGCGATCGTTTGAAAGCCCGGCAGCTCGAAGACGACGCGGTACATCCCCGGTGCGGGCAGGTCGCGCAGATGGTAATCGCCTTCAGCATCAGTGACCGTCGTCACATTGGGCACCTGCAGGGCGGGACTCGTGGCCGTCACCGTCACACCCGGCAGTACGCCGCCGGTCTCGTCAGCGGCTCTTCCCATGATGTTGGCAAGCGTGCCCGCCTGTGCCCAAGCCGTTTCAGTCGCAAGACTGAACTGCAGCAGCACGACAACAGCCAGTGCTGCCATCATTGATGTGGACTTCTGGAATCGAGCCATGAGACAGCCTCGTTTTCTTGTCCAACCGCGTCCAGTTCAACATTCGTTACTGTAAGGGTTTCCAAAGTGCCCGGCAAGCGTTCACGCTGGGCGTCGGAGCCCGCCGATTTGCTGAAGCCACGGGCCGAGGCCGCGATTGCTTCACTAGAGTTCGCGAGTGGATTTCCGGAGGGCGACGCCTTCAGGGCGGGGTCAAGATCGAAAAGGCTGGACACCGGCGGTCTCGATGAGGTACGACATGCCCGCCGCGCAGATCAGTGCGGCATCAGGAGGCCCAATGCAGATTTCGTTGTCGAAGCGGTTCTCGTACTCCGTGGCTCTCACGGCGTTCATTGCGGTCGCGGCAACAGCCTACGCGTCGGGGCCAAGGGTCAGAACCGTGCTGATGCGGGACGACTGCGATCCGGCCACGTTCAACGCAGCGGTCGGCCCAGGCACCTGCGTCGGAGACGGAGACACGACGTTCTCCGATTTCCTCGATGAAGTGTTCTCCGAGGGGTCGGCCGACGAGTGGTCGTTCAAGCCTCGCAAGACCAAGGTAGAACACGGCGTGAATGCACGCAATCGAGGAGGCGAATTCCACACGTTCACGCCGGTCGAGCACTTCGGCGGCGGATTCGTGGAGGTGCTCAACCTGGGTGCCGTGCCACTCAACGAGTGCGCGCTTCGTACACCGGGCGGCGTCCTGGCCCGGGACCCGCAGGGCAACCTGATTCCGGCGCAACCGGCGCTCGACTCGCTCGTCCCTCCGGATGGGAAAAGCGAGACGACTTCATTGAGGAAGGGTGTCCACAAGTTCCAGTGCTGCATCCATCCCTGGATGCACACGACGATCGAAGTGAAGTAGCAGCGACGATCTGCGAAGCGGGCGGTTCACCGCGTGCACGACACGCTGCGAACCGCCCACCCTTTCAAGTCCAACGAACGGATGCCTATCGAGTCCCGCGCGGCGCCAGCGTCAAGGCGAATGCCTCGACGCTGGCGACGACGGAACCACACTCATCGTCTCAACGGAACAACACGCCGCTGATCACGGCGTTATTGCCGCCGGTGCGCGTCACGCGCAGCGTGACGTGCCCGCTCAGCGTCCACACCGCGTATTGGCCGCCGTGGAAGCCGGTCAGCGTCCGGGTGTCGAGCACCGCGCCGGACGTGGCATCGAGGACGTCGATGCGCTCACTGCGCGCGAAACCGTCCCAGTCGACGCCGTAGACCTCGACCTGGTGCGCCAGGCCGTCGGTGAGATTGACGTCGATGTTGAACGCCGCGTCGGCGAACCACGTCGCCGCGAAGCGGTCGGCCGCCGCGGGGCGCTGCAGCGCGCGGACGTCCGCCGTGGAGGCGACCCAGGTGAAGGGCGTCTGGCCCGAGAAGGTCACGGCGGCGAAGGCCGGCAGACTCGCCGGGCCGTTGGCCATCGTGAAGCCGTCGGCGCCATACACACCCTTCCAGGTGCCTTGCGTGGCCGAGTCGATGCGGACGAACGCCGCGGTCGCGGCAACGGGGGGCGGGGGGACCGCTCCGGCCGCGCCGAAGAACAGGCCACTGATAGCGGACGTATCGCCGGCGGTGCGGGTCACGCGCAGCGTGACGTGGCCGCGCAGGTTCCAGACCAGGTATTTGCCGGCGTTGAAGGCGGTCAGCGTCCGGGTGTCGAGCACGGCGCCGGACGTGGCATCGAGGACGTCGATGCGCTGGGCGCGGCGGGTGCTGTCCCAGTCGAGGCCGTAGGTGGCGACCTGGTGCGTGAGGCCGTCGGTGAGGTTGACGTCGATGTTGAACGTCGTGACGGAGAACCAGGTGGCCGCGAAGCGGTCGGTCAGTCCGGGGCGCTGCAGCGCGCGGACGTCCGCGGTGGCGGCGACCCAGGTGAAGGGCGCCTGGCCCGAGAGGGTGACGGCGGCGTAGGCGGGAAGGCTCGCGGGGCCGTTGGCCAGCGAGTAGCCGTCGGCGCCATAGACGCCCTGCCAGGTGCCTTGCGTGGCGCTGTCGGTGGTGATGAACACCGCGCTCGGGCCGACGGGGGCCACCGCTGGCCCCAACGAGATGAGCAGTGTCACGGTGCTGCCCGTCACCGCCGAGGCGCCGCCCGCGGGCGCCTGACTGATGACGACTCCCGCCGGAACCACCGCGTCGTTGGCCGTGTTGATGGCGGGGACGAGATGCGCGGCGGTGATCGCGGCTGCGGCGGCCGCCTGCAACTGACCCACCACGTTCGGCACGGTGACGAGGACCGGGTTGTTGACGTTGACGGTCACGACCGCGGAGGTGCCCACGTTGCCCGCCACGTCGGTGGCAATCGCCTTGAGCGTGTGAGGACCGTTAGGAACCGTGGTGGTATCCCACGCGGCCGAGGCGGGCGAGGTCGCGCCGCTCGCCAGCGTGGTGACGTCGTCGAGCATGATCTTCAGGCTCGCGAGACCGGAACCCTTCGGCTCGTCAGCGCCCGTGGCGTTCACGGTGACGCTGCCGAGGACGTCCCCGGCAACCGGGGCGGTGATGGCCGCAGTGGGCGGCGTGAAGTCGATCAGCTTGCCGGCGACGAGGAATCGAGCGGAGTTGGCGATTGTCGCAACCGGAGAGCCGCCGGGCCCCGAGAGCCGTTCGACCCTGACGAAATTGGTGCCGAACGGACTGCCCGTGACCGTGTGCGGAACGGCCACCATGCCAATGAGTCCCGGAGGTGTCGGAATGCCCACGCCGTCCCACACCAGGAACGGGAACGTCCTCGTGGTCAGGATGGCGTTGTAGTCGCAGGGCAGCGGCGCTGCCGGGGGACACCCGAGGTCTTCCGTCACGTTCAAGTCTCCGCGACCGGCAACGTTGACGGCCTGTCCTTCGAGGACGCCGTATGGGTGCGTGATGCGATAAAACTGCCCGATGACCAGCCCGCCCTTAATGCGCGTGCGGACGCGGCTGAAGAACGCCTGCGCACCCGTGATGGGGTCAACCGACGCTTCGACTCCGAACCGGAACGCGGCAGCCACTGACGGCGTGCCGCCGTTCGGATCCTGTACGTTCCTCATGTCGGAATCCGCGACTGAGTAGAAGAACTCCCCCGGAATATTGTCCGGGACGGATGCCGGCCCGGGGTTCGGCAGATCCGAACCGAGGAGACACACCGGGACGGCTCCGAACGCATCGATGCACGGCGCGAGTGATGTGCCGGTCTCGTCGATGATCCCCAGCGGGAACTTGTGAACACCGAGGATCGACGTGTCGACGGGCCCGAGGACTCTCAGTGCCGCCTGCGCCTTCAGGTGCGACGACGATGTGGCGACCAGCGCCAGGAGCGCCGCCAGGACGGCGCCGGCCCGGCGCACCTGCTTCTTTGCTGAGGCCGAGAGGCCTCGTTTCGAGACAGCGAATGAATCAGTCAATGCAATCCTCCTCCGAACACTTCCAGCGTTGTTATCGACAATCCGATTGATGAATCAGCACGAGTGCGGTGCTGACCGCGGTGTCGTCCCGCGATCGTTTCGATGTTTTCGGATTGCGGTGTCGAGGCCGTGAGTATAGGGCTGGAGGCGGGCTCTTTTTGATCGACGTACGCGACTCA
>QHWJ01000230.1 GCA_003222535.1 Acidobacteriota bacterium
GAGCGACGGCGAGGGAGATGGAGCGGTGAAGTTGGTTATCGCGCGTCCGTCTGTCCCGGTGACGAGCGTGCGCGCCTGCAATGTACCGAAATCCTGCGGGACGAAGTTGCCGTTTCTGTCCGGGACCTCCATCGACAATCTCACCGTCAGTCCGCTCATCACGCGACCGTTGGGCCCGATCGCGATCACGGTAATTGCGCTCTGGGACGAGCCGTCCTGCGTCAGCCGGTCGGGGTTCGCGTACACCGTGATCGATGTCGCGAGCTCGGACGGGCCCATCAACGGCGGCGCCTGCGTCTGTTTGACCGTGCAGGCCGACATGAGCGCCGTAACGACGAGAAGGAATCGTTTGCTGTAACCCATGATGCTCACGACGTGGTATCCGCGAAGTTTCCGAAGGTGATTCGAATCGAGCCGCTGATGGAGATGGCGTTCCCGACTTGATCCGTGCCGTAGAAGGTAACGGTGGCGATGGCGTCGAGCAGATTCGAGCCGTTGATCAGTTGCACGAGCGGTGCTTCGCGTTTGCCCGTCGTGCGAACGAGCTCGAAATCGAGCGTCAGCGTGCCGGTCGGCGGCACCGTTCCGGTCGATGCGCCGTCGAAGCCGTACGGCACGTCCACGCCGGGTGTGTTCCTGCCGTCCGTCCGCGCGTAGTCGACGCGATACCGCGTAATCGTCACCTGATTGTTGGTCGTCGGCGCCACCGACACGTCCTTCATGGCCAGACTGAGCGCCACGCGACCGAGATCGTTGAACACCGTCGGGCAAGGCGACGTCGCGCTGCATGGCAGCGGCTGCGTGATATTGGTGATTACATCCGACTGCAGCGTCGTCCCGAAAGTGGTCGTCCCGCCGCGCGCGGCCGCGAGCGTGTCGATCACCAGAAAGACCGGCGACCGCCCGGTGCGCACGACGTCGCCGCACGAGGCCGACGCGAGCGCGAGCGCGACTACCGCTCCACCATGGACAAACGCTCCACCACGGAGGAAACGGAGGAAACGAGGGAAGAACAGGTTTGTTCCTCCGTGTCCCCCGTGTCCTCCGTGGTGGAGAGTTGCCCGGTGGTGGAGAGTTGATTCGGTAATGACACCCATCGTCTGCACCCTAGCTCTTGATGATCCGTGGCGTAATGAAAATGAGCAGCTCGGTGCTCTGGTCGTTCACCGTGTCGCGCCTGAACAACCATTTGAGCAGCGGAATCCGGTTCAGGCCCGGCGTGTGATCGTTTGCCGTTTGCTCCTGGCTCACGTAAATGCCGCCGATCACCGTCGTCTGACCGTCGCTGACGAGCACCTGGGTGTTCGCGCGCTGCGTGTTGATCGGCGGGATGTTGTTGACCGCGCGGCTGAAATCCGGCGATGCGTTCTCCAGCGCAATCTGCATGATGACGGTGTTCGCGGCCGTGATCTGCGGCGTCACCTTCAACGTGAGCGCGGCGTCCTTGAATTGCACCGTCACGGTGTTGTTCGCAACGATCTGAATCGGAATCTGGACGCCCTGCGTGATTTCCGCGGCGACGTTGTTCTGGGTCGTGACGCGCGGCGTCGACAGCAGGCGCCCGTTGCCGGTGGTCTCCAGCGCCGTCAGCGCGACGTCGAGATTGAAGGCGCCGTTGACCGAGCCGAGCGCGAGGCCGACGGCGCTCGGGGCGCCGGGCACGGGGAAATTCACGGCGTTGGGCGCCGACGCCGCCGCCGCAGGGGTGGCCGTGCCCGTGCGGCCGGTCAGGCTGCCGTTGTTGGGAAACGCCAGGGCGGTTGTGTTCCCGAGCGCCGGCTCCACGCGGCCGCCGAAGCCCCACTGGACGCCGAGCGCCCGCGCGTAGTTCTTGTTGGTCTGCACGATACGCGCTTCGATCTCGACCTGCGGCTGCGCACGGTCGATGGAGTCGATGATGGCCGTGATTTCGGGAAACTGCGTCGGGACATCCCGGACGATGAGCGTGTTGGTCCGGGGATCCACGTTCGCCTGCCCCCGCTTGGTGAGGACGTTCGCGGACTTCAGTAGCGCCGCAACTTCGTCGCCCTTTGCATAGCTGAGCTGCCGCTGCAGCGTATTCAGCGGGCTGGCGTCGGTCTGTGATTCGAGCAGTGCTTTGTGCTCGTCTTCTTCCACTTTCAGGACGGAGTTGGGCGCGATGCGGACGATCGTCCCGTCCACCGAGTACCCGAGCTTGTTGGCGCGAAGAATGATGTCGAGCGCCTGATCCCACGGGACATCGCGGAGCGCGACGTCGACCGACCCCTGCACGGTAGGATCGATGACGATGTTGAGACCGCTGATCTCGGCGAAGGTGCGCAGCACGGCGCGGAGGTCGGCGCCCTGGAAGTCGAGGCTGATGGCGTGGCCGGTGAATTGACGTCCGGTCCGCGCGGCGCCCGTCTGCGCGGGCGGCGCCTGCAGCACGGGCGCGGGGGCCACCGGCGCCGTCGCCGGTGGCTGCCCGCCGGAGGGCGCCGGCGCGATCGCAGCCGCGCCGGACGGGACGACGTACGCCGGCGGCGCCGCAGATGGGCCGCTGGCTGGCGCGTCCAGGCCAAGCGCCGCGATCGGATCCGCGATCCGGAGGTTCGACAGCGCCATCATCGCGTCGGGCGCCCGGCCGTTGTCGGCGGCCGGCGGCACCACGTACGGCGCGGCCTTCACGGACGGCCTGTCGAAATCGATGACCAGTGTATTCCGATCGCTGCGCACGTGATGCGCGACCGGCTGCGCCAGCGCAATCCGCACGCGGGACGCCGGGGTGCCCATGGTTTCGGCGGCTTCGATCGAGACGTAGGCGATCGGGCTCCTCGGGTCCGCGACCACCGAGTTGGCCACGTCGTCGGCCGCGACGTTGCGGAAGTCGAGCAGCAGCGTGAGCGGATCGGGGCGCGTCGCGCTGTAGGCGACCGGCTCGCTCGCTTCGATCACGAGCGACGCCCCCTTCTTGCTCACGCGAGCGCTGATGGTCTTGAGCCGCGCCGTGCTGATGCCGGCGTTCGGCACCGACGCGTTCACGAGCGCGCCGGCGGCGGCCACCGTGAGAAACAGGGCAAAGCCCCGAGTAGCAGTCATTCCTTGGCGTCCTCGAGCGATCGCAGTAATTTGCGAATCTCCCGCTGCTTCACAAGCGACAGCGGATCATTGACTTCCTGGGTGACGATGAGCCCCTGGGGCGTGATGGTCTTGATGGTGCCGTCGAGGAGCTTGTCGCCCTGGTGCACGAGGTACGTCTTGTTGTCCGGTCCCTGAATCATCGCCACGACTGCGCCGCGGCTCTGCATGACGCCCCGCACCGAGATTTCGCTCACGGTCATTCCCGACGGCCCCTCCCCTTTTCGCGACGTCGATCGGGTCTCGGTCCCCGCGCCCACGAGACTCAGGAACGGGTCGCGCCGCCCTTCCGGACGGTATGCATACGATTCCGGCTGCGATGCCTGCGCGGGAGCCGGCGGCGGTTGCGCGGGCGCCGGCTGATTCCCCGCGGCTGGGGGCGCCTCCGCCTGCGGCGCGGGCTTCTGCGCCAGCACCGCTTGCGCGGATGTCAGCCCGGCGACGACGGCCATGACCCACACCAGGCGCATGGTCAATCGCCCTTCGTCGGGGCGGCGGGTTTCGCGCCGGGTTTGGCCGGCGCGCTCGGCTTGTCGAGCAGCACGAACGTCGTCGCCACGCAGGTCGCGGTGATGGTCATGTTCGTCTCGGGTTTGTCCCTGCCCTTCACGTCGAGTCCGCTGATGTTCACGATGCGCGTGAATTTCCCGACGCGGTCGTAGAAGATGGCCAGGTTGTGGTAGGTGCCTTCGAGCTCCAGCGTGATCGGCCACTCGGCGTGGAGCTGCTTGGTGACGGTCGGCGCCGGCTTGAACCCCTTGATCGTCATGTTCGATTGCGCCGCCACGGTCTGCATGCGGTTCAGGAGATCGGCCGCGTCCTTCTCTTCCGGCAGAATCGCCTTGAGGTTCGCCAGCCGCCCTTCGAGATCGCTGACTTGCGAGCGGAACTCCGGCAGTTTTTTCGCGGTCGTCACACCCGTCGCGATGTCGCCCTTGAGCGACATGAGCTGCGTCTTGCGCCCGGTCATGTCGGCTCGCACCGGCATCTCGTAGTAGTAGAAGAAAAGGCCGCACGCGGCGACGGCCAGCGCAACGAACGCGCCGACCTGCGCGTACCACGGAAGCTTCGTGAGCGTCAGTTCCATGTGGATGTGCTACCGAGCCGTATCGAGGCCAACCATACGACCGTCAACGCCGTCTACAGGCCCGGCTTCGCGCCGGCTGCGGGCGGCTGAGTCTCCCCCGGCTGCTGGAACGTGGCTTTGATGCTGAACTTGACCAGTTCGCTCGCCGGTTGCGCCACCGTCTCGGTGTTCGTGCTCACGATCTCGATGGAGCGCTTGAAGTAGCCCGACGCTTCGAGGTTCGAGACGAAGTCCGAGAGACCGGTCAGCGTCGTCGCTTTGCCGTCGATGACGACGTCGCTGGGGCCCACCTGCTTCAGCTCGGTGAGCCACAGCATCGGCGGCAGCGCGCGGCTGATCTGATCGAGCATGTGGACCGGACCGCTCTGTCCCTTGCGCAACTGCTCGATCAGCACCACGCGCTGCTGCAACTGCGCCTTGCGCTGCTCGAACTGCTGCACCTGCTGGATGATCGAGTGGAGGCGCGTCGTCTCCTGCTGCGCGGCGGCGATATCGGCGTCGAGTTGGGCGGATTCGCGCGACAGCGCCCAATACCGCCAGCCGATGAACAGCACCGCGAGCATCAGAATGAGGCTGCAGCCGATGGTCATCTTCTGACCGGCCTGCAGCGTAACGGCCTTTTTCTTCTTCTTGTCGCGATCGACCGCAAGCAGGTTGATCCGGATCATCGGTCGCCCACCCTTCTCAGGGCGAGGCCCACGGCGACGGCGGCGGTCGGGATCAGGCCCTCCGCATCGGTGATGCCGAGCCGCGCGGCGTCGAAGGCGATTTTCTTGAACGGATCGAAGACCTCGACCGACGTGTTGAAGCGCTCCTGGAGCGCCGCGACGAACCCGTCGACGCGCGAGGCACCGCCGCTCAGTACGATCCGGTCGATGCGGTCCGACGACGCCGTCGCCTTGAAGAAGTCGAACGTCTTCTGGATCTCGAGCAGCACGTTCTCCGTCATCGCGTGCAGGACGGCAGCGACCTCCTCGGCACTGACGCCCTCGACCGGCTGGCCACGTTTCATCTGCTCGGCGCTGTCGAACGGCAGGTTGAGCTCTTTCTGTACGGCTTCAGTATATGCGTTGCCGCCGATCGACACGTCGCGCGTGAAGAGCGACTGGTCGCCGGTGAGAATATTGATGTTGATGGCGCTCGCGCCCGCGTTCAGCAGGACGACCACGGCCTCGGGGTCGAGACCGTAGTTCACCTCGTAGGCGTTCTGGAGCGCGAAGGCGTCCACGTCCACGATCACCGGCACCCGACCGGCCTGCGAGATGACGCCGGTATAGTCCGCGATCTTTTCTTTCTTGGCCGCGACGAGCAGGACGTCCATTGTGCCGGTCGACTCGGCGCCGGTTCCCGCGTCGAGAATCTGGTAATCGAGGTTCACATCCTGGATGTCGAAGGGGATGTACTGTTCGGCCTCCCAGTAAATCGACTCGGCGAGCTCCGCGGCGGTCATCACCGGCAGATTGATCTTCTTGACGATCACGGCGTTGCCCGACAGCGAGGCGGCGACCTCCTTCGTCCTGAACGCCTTGTTCTCGAAGACACGGCGGATGGCGTCGGCGACCGCGGCGCCGTCGATGATGGCGCCGTCGACGATGCTGTCGGGCGGCACCGGCTCGATGGCAAACGCCACGACCTTGAAGCCCTTCCCGACAGCCTTCAGCTCGACAGCTTTGACCGAGCTCGACCCGATGTCGAGCCCGACGACCGCTTTTTTTGACTTGCCCAGGCCAAACACTGGTTATGTCCTAACTGAGCTGCAAACGTCGACGTTTCGCAAAGCGGATACCAGAGCGCCGAGACAGCAGGGCCGCGTGGTCAACTCGGCGGCTCCCGGCCGGCACACCGATCCCTTTCTCTTATCGTCCGAAGCAGTGCAGCCGATTACAACTACTGAATCTGTAACCTCGCGGTCACCTTTATCGGCGCGAGATCCGTGGCTCATCAGCGGGTCTGCCGCACCCTTGACACTGCCCAGAAAGGCACGTATGATTTGGGTTTACTGTCGCCTGGACCTGCCCGACTGTGTTGCTAGTCCGGGCCGGGAATCCCCTAACATCGGTTACCGGGTTTCTTCCAAGGGTGCTTCACGGATGTCTACGTTCATGGCGAGCGCTGACAAGGCAGCCGCCGAGAGCCGCTGGCACATCATCGATGCCGACGGACGGGTGCTCGGCCGCATCGCGACGGTCGCCGCGCGACTGCTGCAGGGAAAGAACAAGGCGATTTACACCCCCTTTGTCGACACCGGCGACCACGTGGTCGTCGTGAATGCGGCGAAGGTGAAGCTCACCGGCCGCAAGGAAGATCAGAAAACCTACCGCCAGCACAGTGGCTACGAAGGCGGATTGCGCGAGGAGCGCGCGCGCCTCGTGCGACAGCGCAAGCCCCAGAAACTGGTCGAGGATGCCGTGCACGGCATGTTGCCCAAGACGAAAATGGGCGAGGCGATGTACCGCAAGCTGAAAGTCTACGCCGGTCCGGATCACCCGCACGCGGCGCAAAAACCCTCAAAGCTCGAGGTCGCGTAACTTGGCAGCAGTGCAATACTACGGAACCGGCCGCCGCAAGACATCGACCGCCCGCGTGTTCCTTCGGCCCGGAACCGGGGCCATCAGCGTCAACCAACGGACCTTCGAAGCGTTCTTCCCGAGAGAAGCGCTCCGCACGCAGATTCGGACCCCGCTCGTCCTCACCGAGACCGCCGACAAGTTCGACATTCTGGCGACGGTGGCCGGCGGCGGCGTGTCCGGACAGGCGGGCGCCGTGCGTCTGGGCATTGCGCGCGCGCTGGTCGAGTACAACCTCGAGCTGCGCAAGCGTCTGAAGAACGAAGGGCTCCTCACGCGCGACGCGCGCGCGAAGGAGCGCAAGAAGTACGGCATGGCTGGAGCGCGCAAGCGCTTCCAGTTCAGCAAGCGTTAACGCGCAGGGCGGCCCGTTCAGGGTCGCCGGTTTGAAGGAGAACGATTTGGCCGCGATCGCGATGAAGGATCTCCTGGAGGCGGGCGTGCACTTCGGCCACCAGACGAAGCGCTGGAACCCGAAGATGAAAGAATACATCTTCGGCGAACGAAACGGCATCTACATCCTCGACCTGGGGAAGACCGTGAAGCTGTTCCGCGACGCCGAGGAGTTTGTGAGCCGTCTCGCGGCCGAAAACCGCACCATTCTGTTCGTCGGTACCAAGCGTCAGGCCAAGGACGTCATCGCCGAAGAAGCGCAGCGCTGCGGAATGTTCCATGTGAACGAACGGTGGCTCGGCGGCCTCCTGACCAACTTCGCGACGATTCAGCGCAGTCTCGGCCGGCTCCGCGATCTGGAGGCGATGGCGACCGACGGCCGGTTCGACACGCTGTCCAAGAAGGAGATCGCGCGCAACGAGAAAGAGCGCCGCAAGCTGGCGAAGAACCTCGACGGCATCCGCGCGATGTCGCGCCTGCCCGATGCGGTGTTCATCGTCGACACCAAGAAGGAGCAGATCGCCGTCGACGAGGCGCGCAAGCTGAAGATTCCGGTCATCGGCATTGTCGACACCAACTGCGATCCCGACGAAGTCGACTTCGTCATCCCCGGCAACGACGACGCGCTCCGGGCGATCCGGCTGTTCGCATCGCGCATCGCCGATGCCGTGATCTCGGGCCGCGACATGAAACAGTCGTTCGATGCGGAAGCGGCGCGGGACGCCTCCGACGAATCCGACGACGCCGCCCGGCGGCAGGCCGCGCGTCCGGCGCGCCGCGCGCGCGAGGTGGCCCCGGCGTCTGCCTGATCGGAATCAGGGTTCTTGGCCCTCAGAGCGTGTGAGAAGAATCGCTGTGGCGTCCGCCTTTAGGCGGACCTCGCCGGGTCCGGCTGAAGCCGGACGCCACGGGCGCCGGCTCTCAGGGGCCGGCGTTCTTACGTACGGAGCTCGCCATGATGACGATTACGGCCGATCAAGTGAAGAAGCTTCGCGACCAGACCGGCGCGGGGATGATGGAGTGCAAGACGGCGCTCACCGAGGCGAGCGGCGACTTCGAGGTGGCGAACACGATTCTCCGCAAGCGAGGGCTGGCGTCCGCGGCCAAGAGGGCCGGGCGGGCCGCAAGCGAGGGGCTGATCGGCCACCGCGTGTCCGCCGACCACTCGGTGGGCACGCTGGTCGAGGTCAATTGCGAGTCGGATTTCGTGGCGCGCACGCCGGACTTCCAGCAGCTGGTCGAGGACGTCCTCACGGAGATCGAGAAGGCGGGCGAGTCGGCGGGGGACGGCTGGCTGAAGGATCCGAATGGACCGATCCCGAAGCTCGTCGCCGCGAAGATCGCCAAACTCGGCGAGAACATGGCGGTGCCCCGGCTCGTACGCTACGCCGGTCGGGGTTACGTCGGCCAGTACATCCACACGGGCGGCAAGATTGGCGTCCAGGTGGAGTTCAGCGGGGTGACGCCGGCCGTGAGCAGCCACGACGAGCTCGCGACATTCGTCAAGGAAATCGCCATGCAGATCGCTGGTGGGGCTGGCGGCCGCGCCGCGTACGTGTCCCGGGAGTCGATTCCCGCCGATCTGCTGGAGAAGGAGAGGGCCATCTATCGGGCACAGATGGAGAGCTCAGGCAAGCCGCCCAACGTGATCGACAAGATCGTGGAAGGCAAGCTCGGCAGCTTCTTTTCCCAGGTCGTCCTCCCCGAGCAGGAGTCGATCCGTGATTCGAAGATGAAGGTCAAGGATGTGATCGCGGCGGCGAACACAAGGCTCGGCGCCTCGATGTCGGTGACGCGCTTCGTGCGGCTGAAGGTCGGCGAGTCAGCAACCTAGTCGATGGCTGATGGCTGATGGCTGATGGCATATGGTGGATGGGCTGTTCATTGACGATATGCCATTAGCCATCAGCCGTTAGCCCTGGCTATAATCTGCGTTCGTGACCTCCACGCCTGCCCCCGCCTACAAACGAGTCCTCCTGAAACTTTCCGGCGAAGCCCTCATGGGCGAGGAGACGTACGGCATCGATCCGGCCGTCGCGACCCGGATCGCGCGGGACGTCGCCGAGATCCAGGGCATGGGTGTCGAGACGGCCATCGTCATCGGCGGCGGGAACATCTTCCGTGGCGTGGCGGCGAGCGCGCGCGGCATGGACCGTGCGACGGCTGACTACATGGGGATGCTGGCAACCGTCATCAACGCGCTCGCGCTTCAGGATGCGCTCGAGCAGCAGGGCGTCGTGACTCGCGTGGTGACCGCGATCGAAATGCGCGCCGTGGCCGAGCCCTTCATCCGCCGCCGGGCCATCCGCCACCTCGAGAAGGGGCGGGTGGTCGTCTTCGGCGCCGGCACAGGAAACCCGTATTTCAGCACCGACACGGCGGCGGCGCTGCGCGCGATGGAAATCAAGGCCGACGTCATCCTGAAGGGCACGAAGGTCGATGGCATCTACGACGCCGACCCGATGGTGAAAGCCGATGCGACGCGTTTCGATCGCATTTCGTACCTGCAGGTGATCGAGCAGGGACTGAAGGTGATGGACGCGACCGCCATTTCCCTCTGCATGGACAACCGGCTGCCGATTGTGGTGTTCAACCTCCGAACGCCGGGCAACATCAAACGCGCGATCGCGGGCGACCCCATCGGGTCGCTCGTCACCGCGTAACCCGGAGCGACTGTCATGGATGTGATCGACCTGAAAGGATTGTTCGTCGAAGTCAACAAGCGGATGAAGACTGCGCTCGACCACCTCCAGCACGAGTTCGCCGGCGTCCGGACCGGCCGCGCCTCCGTCACGATTCTGGACGGCGTGCACGTCGAGGCGTACGGCACGAAAGTGCCGCTCAATCAGGTCGCCGGTCTGTCGATTCCCGAGCCGACGCTGATCGTGGCGCAGCCATTCGATCCGTCGCAGATCGGCGCGATCGAAAAGGCGATTCGCGCGGCAGGGCTGGGGCTGAATCCCTCGAACGACGGCAAGGTGGTGCGTATTCCGTTGCCGGCCCTCACCGAAGAGCGCCGCAAAGAGCTCTCGCGTCTCGTGCACAAACTGAGCGAGGAGGGCCGCAACAGCATCCGCCAGGTGCGGCGCGACGCCAACGAAAGGCTCAAGAAACTGCTCAAGGACCACGGGATCTCCGAAGACGACGAGAAGAAGGGCCTCGACGAGGTGCAGAAAATCACCGACAGCCACATCCGGAACATCGACGACCTGCAGAAGAAAAAGGACGGCGAACTGCTCGGCAAGTAAGAAGTAAGAAGACTTCCGACTTCAGACTTTCTATGTCCTTCTTCACCCATCTCGAATGCTCCGTCCCGTGCGGAGCGCCGACGCTCGATCCGAGCCAGCGCCACCATTTGTGCGCGTGCGGCGCCCCCCTGCTCGCCCGGTACGACCTCGCCGCGGCGCGTTCGTGGTCCCGCGACAGCCTGGTGGGACGCGACCCCAACATGTGGCGGTATCGCGAGCTGATGCCGCTGTTCGACGGCGAGGCGCCGGTCACGCTCGGCGAGGGGTTCACGCCGCTGTTTCACGCGCGCGCGCTCGGCGCGACGCTCGGTCTCAATCGTCTGTTCATCAAGGACGAATCGCTGAACCCGACGAACTCGTTCAAGGCCCGCGGTCAGTCGGCGGCGATCACGCGCGCGAAATACCTCGGCGCCCGGACGATCGCGCTGCCGACCGCGGGCAACGCCGGCAACGCCGCCGCGGCGTACTCGGCCGCGGCCGGGCTCTCGTGCGAGGTGTTCATCCCCGGGGACGCCAAGCGTGCGTTCATCGACGAGTGCCGGCTGTATGGCGCGAACGTCACGCTGGTCGACGGCTTGATTACCGACGCCGGACGCACGGCCGCCGAACGCGGCGCGCCTCTCGGCTGGTACGACGTGTCGACGCTCAAGGAGCCGTATCGCATCGAAGGCAAGAAAACGATGGCCTACGAGCTCGCGGAGCAGATGGACTGGCGCTGGCCGGACTGGATCGTGTACCCGACCGGCGGCGGCACCGGCATGGTCGGCATGTGGAAGGCCTTCGACGAGATCGAGCGGATCGGCTGGATCGATCCGGGCCGGCGGCCGAGAATGGTGTCGGTTCAGGCCGAGAACTGCGCCCCGATCGTGCGCGCGTTTCAACTGGGCGCGGAGAAAGCGCAGCCGTGGGAAGCCGCGTCGACGCTGGCCGACGGCCTGCGCGTGCCGCGCGCCATCGGCGACTTCCTGATCCTGCGCGCGATCCGTGAGAGCGGCGGCACGGCGCTCTCGGTATCCGATCCGTCGATGGTGGATGGCATGCTCGCGATCGGCGCGTACGAAGGCGTCAGCGCCGCGCCGGAAGGCGGCGCGGCGTTCGTCGCGATTCAGCGGCTCGCCGCCGACGGATCGATCAGGCCGGACGATTCAGTCGTCCTCTTCAACACCGGCGGCGCCCTCAAATACCTCGACGTGCTCAGCCATCATGCAGCAGCCACATGAGCGTGCTTTCGTCTCAGTCCCACGTCTCTGGTTGGCGACGCTTCATTGTCACGCTGTTATCGCACCCACGGGTTTGACCACAGAGCTCACAGAGTCACTGAGGTCGGAGCGCACGCAGCAGACACCAACGCGTCGCCGGTCGGCCGGCATCGCCGGCCGACACGCCCGCGCCGGAAGAACGGCGGGAACGCAAGCGAATCGTTCGGGAGCCGCTTGTGTTCCCGCCGCTCTTCAGGCGCGGTGCCGCTGCAGCGCGGCGGCGACGCGTGCGGCTCTGTGTCTCTGTGTCTCGGTGGCTGCATTCCAAACAGGTGCGCTTTCTCCACAACTCCCGGTTCAGTCTCCAAACGTGATGCCGAGGGCCTTCCCGGTCAGCAGGAGATCGAAATCCATCGGCACGGTCTTCGTCTTCCCGACGACTTCGTCCAGCCGCCGCGCGACGATGTCGGGTGGAGCATACGCGACCATCGTGCCGAATTCGCCCCGCTTCAGGAGCTCGACGGCCTTGCCCCCGAATCGTGTCGCGAGGACGCGATCGAAGCTCGTCGGCGCGCCGCCGCGCTGCAGGTGACCGAGCACGACGGACCGCGTCTCCTTCCCCGTTTCCCTGGCCAGCGCCTCGCAAACCTTGGCGCCGACCCCGCCGAGCCGCTCGGCAAATCCCCCGTGCGCTTCCTCGATCAGCGCGAGCGTCCCGCCTTTCGGAAACGCGCCTTCGGCGACCACCACAATGCTGAACTTCGCACCCCACTTGTCGCGCTCGCGCAACCGCTCGGCGACGGCGCCGATATCGAAGGGAATCTCCGGAATCAGAATGGCGTCCGCGCCTCCCGCGATGCCGGCGTACAGCGCAATCCATCCGGCGTAGCGCCCCATCACTTCGACGACGAGAATCCGCTTGTGCGCTTCAGCGGTCGTGTGCAGGCGATCGATCGCGTCGGTCGCGAAATCGACGGCCGTGTCGAAACCGAAGCAGTTCGCCGTGCCGACGATGTCGTTGTCGATCGTCTTCGGCACGCCGACGACGGGGATGCCGCGCTCGAAGAACTTGTGTCCGATCGCGAGGGTGCCGTCGCCGCCGATCACGATCAGCGCGTCGAGCTCCATCTTGTAAAACATCTCGCAGACGCGATCCGAGTAGTCGAGCGGGCCCTCCGAGGTCGCCACCAGGTGATGGAACGGATCGCCGCGATTGACGGTGCCGAGGATGGTGCCGCCGAGGCGGAGGATGCCCGTGACGTCGCGCGGCGTCAGGACGCGCGAACGATCCGGCTCGAGGAGGCCGTCGAAGCTGTCTTCGAGGCCAAGGCACTCGATGCCGCTGTTCCACGAGGACTTCACGGCGGCGCGGATGACGGCGTTCAGGCCGGGCGCGTCCCCGCCGCCGGTGAGGATGCCGATGCGCTTCATCGTCGACATCGTTCGAGTGTAGCAGGAAGAGCGGCGAGGCTGCGTTGCGGCGGCTGAGGTCGCATGGTACAATCGGGGCTTGCTTCGTGGGCGGCTAGCTCAGTTGGGAGAGCGCCGCGTTCGCAATGCGGAGGTCACGAGTTCGAGCCTCGTGCCGTCCACCAGTGTTTCCCTCATGGTCCGACGCGATCTGAACGCCGATCGCGTCGGCACCTTCCGGCGCTGACCGTCACCTTTCGCCACTCTTCACTCCCGCCCGGCTCCCGCCCGCCAGGTGGTTCAGCGCCAGGCCGGCCCCGCTCCTGCAGGTGCGTCGCCGCGGCGCCCGTGCTCTCGATCGTCAGCAGACGCCTCTCAGTTCCTGCTGTCAATTGAAATCGGTTTCGGTTATGCTTCTTTTCATGTCACGGAAAGCCCCACCTCCTCGCGCCGTCGCGCTCCCCTCAGCCAGCGAGATCCGCGCCGCGGCCGGGATCCTCGGTCGGAAAGGCGGACGGATCGGCGGCCGTTCGCGCTCCCCCGCAAAAATCGCCTCGGCCCGCGAAAACGGGAAGCTCGGCGGCCGGCCGCGCACAAAGACACGGAGTCTCTGACGATGCCGCATCCGGAGGTCGCCCGGCTTCTCCACACGATGTTCGACGCGAACAACACGGCGTTCGCGGCGCTGCGGCGCGCGAATACCGCGATGGGGGCCGCGAATGCGTCCATGGGGGAAGCCATCCAAGCGCACGACGACGCGATTCAGGCGGCGCTGGTCGCGAACCAGGCCGCGATCGACGTCTTGAACGCGCTGAGCAAAGACCAGTGACCGCGGCCCGCCACAACGGGAAGCTCGGCGGCCGGCCGCGCAAGCAGGAAAAGTAATGGATCAGGGACTGCACCAGATTCTGACGGATCTCTCGGCCGCGCAGACCGCGCTGCGGCGCTCGTCGTTGGCGTTTGATGGCACCGTGGCGGGCGCACGCGCGACGCTCGAGGCACTCGCCGCGGCGAACCAGGCGCAGGGCGAGGCGATGGACGCGGTCATCGGCGCGACCGAAAAGGCGCTGCGGCTGTTCACGGCGACTGATCGGCACTGATTGTCGTCCTTCCCCACCAAAGTCGCCGCCGTGCGCGAAAACGGGAAACTCGGCGGCCGGCCGCGCAAGAGGAAGGCGCGGGCATGATCGACCCGGACATTCGCAAACGACTCCAAGCGATTCTCACGGCGCACGATGACGCCTTCCGCGCCCTGCGCGCTGCGGATGATGCCGTGGGCGACGGCAACGGCGCCCTGCGTCTCCTCATCGACGCCCAGGCGCGGGTGATTGACACCCACCGGGTCGCGATCGACGCGGCGCTCGCGGCGAATCGCGCCGCGTTGGAATTGCTGAATCAACTGGAATAAGGGCCGACCATGACACTGGATGAGATCCTCGACTGGCAGGAGCAGATGGGGACACGACTCCGGCGCTACGGCGGCACCCTGATCACCGTGGCCGGCTGCGACACGGTGCAACCCGTCGACGCGAACGACAACGCCCGCCGTCGCTTCCAGTATCGCGGCGGCGGCGGCCTCCGTCAAAGCGATCGAAGGCGCGGTGGTCACCGCGAACACCGCCAGCACGAGGCGCGCGAAACGTGGCGTTCGACGGTTGAGAGGCACGAGCGGAGTAGATTACATAATTAGCACAATAGCTAATTATCGGAGTGCGTGGCGGCGGGCGGCGTCAGCCCACGGCCGATCGTAGTTGAGGCGAAACAGGTCGATGACGGCGGGAACATCCGTCGCGTCGCGGATGTAGTAGCTCACCCAGCCGGACTCGGCGTGGATGTGATGCGGCTCGGCCCTGCCAGCCCGGACCAGCTCCTCTCTCACCCGCACGGGGAACGGCAGATCGGCAAGGCGATTGCCATGCAGATGCCCGAGCTCGCGGCGGCCCACCCTGAACTCAATCCCGCCGAAACGATGGAGGTTGACGGTGACGCCTTCCCACCCGGCGACCGCGCGCTCGATTTGTGCGGCAATTGAATCGTCCATGGTGCTTTCGGCGACAATGGGCTCGGTCATGACCACTTCGCCGGAGCGTCACGAGGCGTCGCCCGAACGTGCAGGACTCTGCGGATCGTGCAAGCTGGCCGAGGTCGTCACCTCGTCACGGGGATCCACGTTCTATCTCTGCTCGCTGTCGGTAAAGGATCCCACATTCCCGCGATATCCGGCGTTGCCCGTAAGATTCTGTCGTGGGTACGAGCCGGCTAGCAGCCCGTAGTGGAAGTCCGCCTGCATTCGGGGCCCCCAGCGCGGCAGCCGCGCTGGGGTGGTCGACCGGGCGCATCGCCGCCCTCGGTGCGACGGCGGACTTCCACCACGGACTGCTAACCGAACGGCCATGGGCGTAGCGGCGCATCTCGGCATCAGACTCGCGGAATACGACCGGCGGATCCGCACGTTCATCCCCGACTACGACGAGATGCTCGACGTAGCGGCCGCAGCCGTTCCAGCGCGGGCGCGCATGCTCGTGGACCTCGGCATCGGCACCGGCGCGCTGGCGGCGCGGTGTCTGAAGATCGCTCCGCGCGCGCGGATCGTCGGCATCGACGTCGACCCCGAGATCCTGACCATGGCTGCGCGGCGCTTTCGCGACCGTGCCACGCTCGCCGCCGGGACATTCCTGCGCACGCCGCTGCCGTCGTGCGACGCGGTGGTCGCGTCGTTTGCGCTGCATCACGTCCGGACGCGAGCCGCGAAGGCGGCGCTCTACCGGCGCGTCCGTGCGGCCTTGCGACCCCGGGGCCTCTTCGTGAGCGTCGATTGCCAACCGGCCCGTGATCCGGCCGTGCGCCGGGTGCAGCGAGATGCCTGGCTCGCTCACCTTCGCCGCTCCTACACGGCCACGCAGGCGACGAAACTGCTGGCGGCCTGGTCCCGCGAGGACGTATACGTCCCGCTCGACTCCGAATTCGCGTTGATGCGACGCTGCGGCTTCCGCGTCGAAGTGCTGTGGCGGCGCGGATCCTTCGCGGTTCTCAGAGGAGCTCGTTAGGGCCCTTAGTGTCATTCCATTCGGCCGAGCCGCCCTGAGCCGAAGTTGACAGTGCGCGTACGGCGCGATCACAATACACAGCCGTGCCGGTTCCTCGTATCAGCAAGGAAGAACTGAAGCAGCGTCTCGAGAGCGGCGCGCCGCCGGTCCTCATCGACGCACGGCTCAAATATCCATACGAACACAGCACGGTGAAGCTGCCCGGGGCGATCCGGATCGGCCATGGCGCGTCCGCGGGGCCCTTTCCGCGCGATCGGGAAATCGTCGTGTACGACTCGGACCCGAACGAGCTGGCCAGCTCGAACGTCGCGGCGGCCCTGATCCGCCAGGGGTACCCGGCCGTCACGCTCAAGGGCGGCATCAGCGACTGGCTCGCGGCGAACCTGCCCACTGAAACCAAAGAGGCGCCCAGGCAGGCGCCCATTGAGCCTGGCGCACTGAAAGGCTAGCCCGTCGATTCCTGGCGAATCTCGCCCGGCAGCCGTCGCGTCCCTGCACCGAACGCTCGATCAGCTCGCTTCGCTGGCCATGATCCGAGGCGATGCCGGCGAAGCGTCGTTGTGCCAGCGCGCCTCGGAGCTGGTCCGTGCCCGTCGCATCGAGTCGGACGCCGACCTGGGCCCGCTCTTCGAGACGACTCTGCCCGACTGCGACCCGGAAATGCTCAAGCGACTCCGGCAGATGTACGAAGCCGGAGGATGGGTTCTCGTCGAATCGGCGCTCGCCGATCTGCCCGCCGATTTGCGGTGGCTGCTCGAATCCGGCGCCGTCACCATCGAGCAACTGGAAGCGATTCACCACTCGCTCGCTGTCACCTCGGCCGCCGATTTGGCCGCCGCCGTCCGCGAACGCACGCTGCGCGCACTCCCCGGTTTCGACGCCGACACCGAGGCCGCTGTTGGAGCGGCACTGCCGACTCTTCGCACGCTGATCCCGCGGATTCCTCTCGGCCGGGCGACCGCCACCGCGGAGGTCCTGCTGCAACGCCTGCGCACGGTTCCCGGCGTCGCCTGGGCGCTGCCGGCCGGGTCGCTTCGGCGCGGGCAGGATATGGTGGGCGACATCGAGATCGTCGCGCCAACCGATCGTCCGGCTGACGCAATCGAGGCGTTGCTCAGCCTGTCTGAGGACGCGCACCTGCTGCATCGAAGTCAACGGCGCCTGTACATGGTGACCGACCGCACGCAAGCGGGGGTTCGACTGCCGGAGCCGTCCAATGCCGGCGCCACGCTGCTTTACTTGACCGGATCCGCTGCGCACTTCGAGGTGCTGCGGGCCCACGCCGCCGCTGCCGGATGGAGGCTGACCGCCGGCGGTCTCCATCAGGCCGACGGCACGCTCGTCCCGGCGGCGACCGAGGACATCATCTACGCCGCGCTGGGTCTGCCGTGCATTCCGGCCGAAATCAGAAACGGTGACGAAGAAGTCGCCGCGGCGATCCGTGGGGAACTGCCCACCCTGGTGGCGCGCGGGGATATCCGCGGCGATCTGCACATGCACTCGACGTGGAGCGACGGGCGCGACACGGTCGCGGCCATGGTGCAGGGCTGCCGGGCGCTCGGCTACGAATACATGGCAATGACGGACCACTCGCCGCATTCCGCGGCGGTGCGCAACCTCACGGCCGACGGCGTCACGAGGCAGGCGGAGGAAATCGCGCAGCTGCGGGAGCAGCATCCGGATATCGCGATCCTCCACGGCTGCGAGGTCGATATCCTCCCCGATGGCCGTCTCGATTTCCCTCAGAAGATTCTCGAGCGGTTCGACATCGTGCTCGCCTCGCTCCATGAGCGGGCCGGCCATTCGCCCGAGCAGCTCATGCAGCGGTACGTGTCGGCGATGAAGCATCCGCTGGTGACGCTCGTCACGCATCCGACCAACCGCGTCGTACCGACCCGCCCCGGCTACGACCTCGATTACGACCGGCTGTTTGAAATCGCCGCGACGACGGGCACCATCGTCGAGATCGACGGCGCGCCGTCGCATCTCGATCTCGACGGCGCGCTGGCCCGGCGCGCGTGCGCCGCCGGCGTCACGCTGGCGATCAGCAGCGACTGTCATCGCGCCGAGACGCTGGCCCGCCAGATGGATCTCGGGATCGCCACCGCGCGGCGCGGCTGGGTGGAGGCGCGGCACGTGCTCAATACACGATCACTGGCGGACGTGCGCGCGGTGATCGCGCGCAAGCGCGGCCCGGACTGATCGCTCCGGACCGCATGTCAGGTCACGAAGATTCGCGGACCGACCGCTCGTCGTCACTCGGCGGTTTGAGGGGAAGCCTCGTTACCGGCCGCGGCTTCCTGTGCGCGCCGGCCGTCGCGATCGCGGCGTTCACGCTGTACCGCGCCACGCTTCTTCCGGGTTTCGACTTCGGCGACACCGGTTCATTTCAAACGACGGTGGGATCGCCGTTCATCACGCCTCGCGACGGCTATCCGCTCTACTTCGCGATCGGGAACATCTTTCTGTGGCTCACGCGCGCTGAACCGGCATACGCGCTGAACCTGGCGTCAGCCGTCACCGCGGCCGTGGCGTGCGGGCTCATCGTGCTCGTTGCCGCGGAACTGTCCGGATCGATGAGCGCGGCGGTCGGCGCGGCGCTGCTCTTCGCGGCGTCGTACACGTTCTGGAGCCAGGCGGTGATCGCCGAGGTCTATGCGCTCCACCTGGTGTTCGTCACGCTGACGCTGCTGGCCGGGCTCCGGTGGGCCAACCAGCCGACCAGGAGACGGCTGCTGCTGCTGTTCGCCGTCTACGCGCTGGGCTTCGGCAATCACCTGTCCATGATTCTGCTGGCGCCCGGGTTGACGCTGTTTCTGCTCCTTGCGGCGCCGCGCGGATGGCGCTCGCTGTTGACGCCACCGAACGTGGCGCTGGCGGTGGCCTGTGCCTCGGTCGGGGCTTCCCAGTACGCCTGGAATCTTCGGACGCTGTGGTTTCTCCCCGATCCGCCCCACGGCCTGATCGACGCGCTGCACCGGTTCTGGTTCGACGTCACGAAGTCCGACTGGCGCGACACATTGGTGATGAACGTGCCACGCTCGATGCTGCGCGATCACGCGGCGATGTACTGGTTCGATCTCCGGCAGCAGTTCGGCGTGGCGGGGCCGATGCTCGCGGTGGCTGGCCTCGCCCGGCTCGCCGTCACCGATATCAGGCGCGCGGTCCTCATGTTCACGCTCTACGCGACGAACGTGGTCTTCGCGTTCGGCTACAACGTCGGCGACTCGCACGTCTTCTACCTGCCATCGCATCTCATCGTGGCCCTCCTGGCGGCGCCGGCGATAGCAGTCCGTGGTGGAAGTCCGGTCGGCGGCCGGTTCAACGCGCGCGTGGCGCCGATCGCCGGCGCATTCCTCGCGCTCTATGCCGGCGGACGCGCCTACCGTGACTATCCGGCGCTCGATCGCAGCCATGACGACAGGCCGGCGGCCGTCGTCGGCGCGCTCACCGCCGGCCTCGACGATCGGCATGCGATTCTCCTCGCCGACCTGAACTGGCAGGTGGCCAATGGTCTGTCGTACTTCACCAAAGTGAAGCGACCCGAAGTGGCTCATGCGCGCATGCCCGACGTGCTGCTCTACGCGCCGGCGCTGGTGGCCGACAACCGGGCCATCGGCCGCGAGGTGGCGCTGACCGAGCGCGCGCGGGCGGCGGCGGCCGCCGCGTATGGTCCGCTGCTGCCCATCGCCCGTGACGCACGTGTGCCCGTGCCGCGGTTGACGGACATCGCGCGTGAGACCCGAGCGGGGACGCGCTACGTGTTGTGTGTGCTCCGTCCGTCGCGGGATTTGAGGCTCGACGTCGACGACCTGTCGAGAGCGCTGCGATCGCTCGGCGGCGGTCGAGTGATCGAGCTTCCCGACGGCGACTATGCGGCGGTCGCAGGCATCGCGGGTGAGTTGCCCGAGCTCGTCACCGCATCAGCCGTACCGTTTCGCCGTGAGCTGAGACTCCGCGGCGTGGCCGTCGAGATTCGAATGGAGTCCTGGCTCGCTTCGGACACGATCCGCCGGATGGGCTTCGGCCAGGTCGTGGCGGGACGGCGGCACACGCTGATCGTCGAGCGCGGCGTCAGCTTCGCGGCGTTCGACGAAAGCGGAAAGACGCAGCGCACCGCCTACGCGTCGAACATCTTCGCGCCGCAGCCGCGGTACCTTGTCGACATCCGGCGCTGAAGCTGCGTGCACGACGCCGGAGCGCGAGGCGACGTGTGCTCAGACGCGCGCGGCCGCTTCGCGGCGCAGCTCCTCGCCGATGGCCCGCGCCGGCCCGAGCAGCCGCGCCAGCCCCCTGACGCCGATCGACACGAGATCGTCGCGGTGCCGTTCGTAGCGCGGCGAGAATTCCTGGGCGATCGCATGTAGGGCGAGCCTTTCAGGCTCGCCACCCCGGAAAAAAGCGCGTGCGGCGGTAGCGTCCAGTCCCCAGTCCCTAGAGTCCCCAGTCCGCCCGCGATCCGAGCATGTTATCGTTAGCTCATGCCCCTTACCGGCGGCTCGTCTCGGATCGCTTGCGCGATCGCGATCGGTGCGGCGCTCGGCGGCGGGCAGCCCGTCGCACGCGCCGCGGACTCCACAGCGTCCGAGCTCGCGTCGGCGCTGCAGCGAAAATACGACGGCGTCAAGGACTTCTCCGCCGACTTCACCCACGCCTACGAAGGCGGCGTGCTCCGCAAGCAGATCATCGAGCGCGGACGACTGCTCGTCAAGAAGCCGGGCAAGATGCGCTGGGACTATTCGGCACCCGAGCCGAAGCAGTTCGTGTCGGACGGCGTGAAGACGTACTCCTACCTCCCGCAGGACAAACAGGTGATCGTCGCAACCGTGCCGCCCGACGATCAGGCCACCACGCCGACGCTGTTTCTCGCGGGAAAGGGCAATCTCACCCGCGATTTCACCCCCGCGCTCATCGATGCACCGGCGGGAATGCCCGCCGGCAGCCGGGCGCTCAAGTTCGTGCCAAAAGCCCGGCAACCGGACTACGATTGGCTGATCCTCGTGGTCGAACCGGGCAGCCTGGCGATCCGCGGCCTGGTGACGGTGGATGCGCAAGGCGGCAAATCGAGCTTTTTCTTCACCAATCTGAAGGAGAATGTCGGACTGGCCGATAAGGAGTTCGCGTTCAGGATTCCGCGCGGTGTTGATGTTGTCAGCGCTTCATCCCGTCCCTGAGCTTCGCCGCCGCGGCGTCACCGCGACACTCGCCCTCTGCCTCCTTGCCGCCGGCTGCGCCAGCTCCGGCGCGCTGCGCCGCGGTCGCGACGCCGAGCAGCGCCGGGACTACGACGTCGCGGTCGTCGAGTACACAAAAGCCGTCCGCCTGCACCCAGACGACGCGAACGCGCGGCTGGCGCTGGACCGTGCGAAGCTGCGCGCATCGCAGGACCATTTCGCACGGGGCCGCAGGCTCGCGGCCACGGGCAGGCTGGACCAGGCGCTGGTGGAGCTCGAGGTCGCGTCGGAGCTGAACCCGGGCGACGGCGACGTGGACGACGAGCTGCGGGCCACGCGCAACAAACTGCGTGCGAAGGTGGCGGTGGCTCGCGAAGGCAAGACCGAGCTTCAGACGATCATCGAGCGAGCGCGCGACCTGCCGCCGCCCGGCCTCGACCTGCCGCAGGGCGTGAAGATGCCCGCGTCGCTCACGTTCCGCGACGCGAGCAGCCGCGACGTGTTCACAGCCATCGCGCGCCTCGCCAACATCAGCCTGATTTTCGATTCGGCATTCCGCGAGACCCCCGTCACCGTCGACCTGCGGAATACCACGCTCGACGACGCGCTCGGTACCGTCGCCGGGGCGACGCGCACCTTCTTTCGCGTGGCCGCGGCGAAAACCGTCGTCGTCATCCCGGATACGCCGGCCAAGCGCCGCGAGTATGAAGAAGAAGTCGTGCGCACGTTCTACTTGAGCAACGCGGACCTCAAGGAAACAATGGATCTGCTGCGCATGGTCCTCGACGCGCGGCGCATCTCGCCGACGACGGCCACCAACGCGCTCACGATCAAGGACACGCCGGAGCGCATCGCCGCGGCGGCGCGCGTGCTCTCCGCCATCGACAAGGCACGCCCGGAAGTCATCATCGACGTGGAGCTCCTCGAGGTGAACCGCACGAAGCTGCAGGAGTACGGGCTGCAAATCGCCTCGCCCGCCGGATCGTCAGCCGCGACCGGTCTGAACGGCACGGTATCGGTCACGTCCGATGCCGCCGGCGCCATCACGCTCCAGACTCTCCGCAACCTGACGCAATCGGATATCCTGTTCGCCGGCCTGCCGTCGCTCTACTATCGGCTGCTCAAGACCGACTCGCACACTCGAACGCTCGCCAACCCGCAGCTCAGGACCACCGACGGCATCTCCTCGCAGGCGCGGTTCGGGGAGCAGGTGCCGGTGCCGGTCACCACCTTCACGCCGTTCGCCACCGGCGGCACGGCGCAGCAGCCGATCACGTCCTTCAACTATCAGAACGTCGGCGTCAACATCGACATCACTCCGCGCACGCACCACGACGACGACGTGTCGCTCACGCTGAAGATCGCGGTGACGAACATCTCGGGTACCGGCTTCGGTGGGCTGCCGACGTTCGGCAATCGCGAGATCAACACCATCATCCGGCTGCGCGACGGCGAGACGAACATGCTGGCGGGTCTCATCCGCGACGACGAGCGGCAGTCGCTGGCGGGCGTCCCGGGGCTGAGCGATATTCCGCTGGTCGGCCGCATGTTCGCGCACTCGCAGAAGTCGACGGATCAGACCGATATCATTCTGACGCTGACGCCGCACATCATCCGCGTGCTGGATCTGACCGAGGCCGACCTGCGGCCGTTCCGCGTCGGCCGCGACTCGCTCGCGCCGATCATGGAGCTGCCGCTGCCGATCGAACCGCCCAAGCCCCCCGAGCTTCCCAAGGCCGAGGAGAACCCGCTCGCACCCAAGAAGCCGGGCGGGCCGCGTTGAGAACCATCGTCAGAGCTGAAGGCTCAAAGAGGGTGTGAAGAAATCAGACTTTAAAGCCGATTCAGCTGTCCGGAGCGCGAAGGTTTTCGCCGAGCGTCAGCCGCCCGCCTGAAGGCTCGAGCTGCGTTTTCGCTTTTGATGACTCCCGAAGAATTCCGCGCCGCCGGCCACCGGCTGATCGACTGGATCGCCGACTACCGCGCGCGCGCCGAATCGCTCCCGGTGATGGCGCGCACCGGACCGGGCGACGTCAGGCGGCAGCTGCCGGCGCGGCCGCCGGACGGTCCCGAACCGTTCGACGCGATCCTCCGCGATCTGGACGAGATCATCGTCCCCGGGCTGTCGCACTGGCAGCATCCGCGATTCTTCGGGTACTTTCCGTGCAACGGATCGCTCTCGAGCGTGCTGGGCGACTACGTCAGCACCGGCCTGGGCGTGCTCGGCCTGGCCTGGCAATCGAGCCCGGCGCTGACCGAGCTCGAAGAAGTCGTCACCGATTGGATGCGCGGGATGCTCGGCCTCTCCGAGGCGTGGAGCGGCGTCATCCAGGACACCGCGTCGACGAGCACGCTGGTCGCCTTGATCTGCGCGCGCGAACGAACCACTGGATTCAGCCTCAGCCAGGGCGGCCTGCAGGCCCAGCCGCGCCCGCTCGTCGTGTACACCTCGGCGCACAGCCACAGCTCGGTGGAGAAGGCCGCGCTGCTCGCCGGATTCGGACGGGCGAATGTCCGCGTCGTGCCGCACGACGCCGAGTATGCGATGCGTCCTGAGGCGCTCGACGAGGCCATCGTCGCCGACCACGGCGCCGGCGCCAGGCCGTGCGCCGTGGTCGCCACATGCGGCAGCACGACGTCGACCGCGCTGGATCCGATTGCCGCGATTGCCGAGCTCGCCGCGCGTCATGGCGTGTGGCTGCACGTGGACGCCGCGATGGCCGGCTCGGCGATGATCCTGCCCGAGTGCCGGCGGATGTGGAACGGCATCGAGCGCGCCGACTCGCTCGTTGTCAACCCGCACAAGTGGCTGGGCGCGGCGTTCGACTGCTCGGTTTACTACGTGCGCGACGCGGAGCATCTGGTGCGAGTGATGTCGACCAACCCGAGTTACCTGCAGTCGGCGGCCGACGGCCGCGTCAAGAATTTCCGCGACTGGGGTGTTCCGCTCGGGCGCCGGTTCAGGGCGCTCAAGCTGTGGTTTCTGATTCGCGAACAGGGCGTGTCCGGGCTGCAGGCGCGGCTCCGCCGCGATCTCGACAACGCGCGGTGGCTGTCCGGCCAGGTGCGCGCGGCCGCCAGGTGGCGGCTCCTCGCACCGGTCCCGCTGCAGACGCTCTGCATGCGGCACGAGCCTGCCGGCGCCGTAACCGGCGAGGGTGAGGCGCTGGATCGGCATACGCTCGCGTGGGTCGATCGCGTGAACCGGTCGGGCGCGGCGTACCTCACGCCGGCCATTCTCGACGGCCGCTGGATGGCGCGGGTGTCGATCGGCGCCGAGGCGACCGAGCGCTCGCATGTCGAGGCCCTGTGGAACACCATGCAGATGGAGGCGGAACGATGACGATCGCCAAAGCGGATTCTTACGCGTCGGTCGCCGCGCGCGAGCGATACGTCCCCCGCGGCCTGGCCAACACGCACTCGATCTTCGTCGCGAGGGCCGAAGGAACGCGCGTCTGGGACGCCGGCGGCAAGGAGTATCTCGACTTCACGAGCGGCATCGGCGTCCTGAACACGGGCCATCGGCATCCCCGCGTCGTCCGCGCCGTGCACGAGCAGATCGAGCGCGTCATGCACACGTGCTTTCAGGTCGCGATGTACGAGCCGTACGTGGAGCTGGCGGCCCGGCTCTGCGCGCTCGTCGGCGACTCACCGCAGGAACCCTACAAGGCCGTGCTCTTCACGACCGGCACCGAGGCGATCGAGAACGCGATCAAGGTCGCCCGCGCGTACACGAAGCGGCCCGCGGTGGTGGCGTTCAGCGGCGGGTTCCACGGACGCACGCTGCTCAGCCTCACCATGACGTCGTCGAGCCCCGCGTATCGCCAGAACTTCGGACCGTTCGCACCCGACATCCACCACGCGCCGTTCCCTGACGAATACCGCGGCTGGACGACGGACACGGCACTGGAGGCGCTCGATGAGCTCTTCGACACCCGTGTCGTGCCCGACCAGGTGGCGGCCATCCTCATCGAGCCGCAACAGGGCGAGGGCGGCTTCGTGCCGGCGCCGGCGGCATTTCTGCGGCGGCTGCGCACGCTCACCGAGCGGCTCGGCATCGTCTTCATCGCCGACGAGATCCAAAGCGGCTTCGGGCGGACCGGCAAGATGTTCGGGTATCAGCACGCCGCGATCGAGCCCGATGTGATCGCGATGGCCAAGAGCCTCGCGGCCGGGATGCCGTTGTCGGCGGTCGTCGGCAAGGCGGCGATCATGGACGCGCCGCTCGCGGGCGGGCTCGGCGGCACCTACGCGGGCAACCCGCTCGCGTGCGCGGCAGCGATTGCGGTGCTCGACATCTTCGAGGCGGAGGCGCTTGCCGAACGGGCGGTGCAGCTCGGCGCCGAGATCCGGACGGCGCTCGTTCGGCTTCAGGCGCGCGTGCCGTCGATCGGCGACGTCCGCGGTCTGGGCTGCATGCTGGCGATGGAATTCGTCAAGGACCGCTCGACGAAAGAGCCGGATGCCGATGTGGCGTCGCGCGTGGTCGAGACGGCGCGAGACCACGGACTGCTCCTGCTCAAATGTGGCCCGCACAAGAACGTCGTGCGCCTGCTGCCGCCGTTGACGGCGACGCCGGAGGAAATCGCGCGCGGCCTCGAGATCCTCGACCAGGCCGTTCACGAAGCAGTCGGCTGATGGAGGGCGAGGCTTTCAGCCTCGCCGAACGGTGACCCCGACAAGGGTCAGCGTCATCGTTTACAGATCCAGAACCAGCCGAAGGCTGTCTGCGACAACGGCCAGCCGACTAGCGGGCAGAGAACTGAGGCGCCGCAGGAAGTCCGACCGAAGGACCTTCTGCAGATCGTAGAGGTTAGCGACGGACGCTTTCGGCAGACGGGTGTCCGCACGGCTCAGTCGAACATTCCCGGGCAGGCCCTCCAGGTGGAGACGGCTCGTCAGCGGCACGACGAGAAAAGATCGGACGCGAGGTTCTCGGACCTTGTCTGTCTGCACGACGACCACCGGCCGCCGTTTGACGACACGAACCCACCACACCTCGCCGCGGCGCGGCAGGTCGTCACCAATCGTCGTCACCATACTCCTCGGCCATCCGTCGTCGTTGATGCCTGCGCCACGCCGCTTCGTCATCCACGACGTCCCAGCCGTGGCGATCCAGATATTCCCGGGTCTGCTGACGGACGCGCTCCGCCTCGAGCAGGTGGGCAAGAAGCTCGGATCGAGACGTGCCTCGACGCCTGGCGGCCTGGTCCGCGAAGGCCAGCAGATCTTCTGGAAGCGACACCCCGATCTTCATGGAGTCCATGATAGCACTACAGGAATACCTGAGTATTCCGTATGTTCTTGCTGTATAGAATACCGAACTTGAGACTTGAGACGGCGCGTGGGCTGCCCTGCCCTACCCCCTACCCCCTACCTGCCTACTAAGGAGTCACCGGCTTCAGCGCGACGACCTGCGCGTCCGCCTCGCCGAGCAGAATCTTCTGGCCGTACCGCCGGATCGAGTCGAGATACTCGGGATCGTACGTCATTGGTCCATGAAGAAATTCACCGTCACGCGCATGCGCACTTCCATGGGGACACCGTCGAGACGTGTGGGCGTGAACTGCCATTGCCGGACCGCCGCGAGCGCCGCGTCCGCGAACTCGGCGTCGGCGGGCGCCAGAACCCGCAGGTCCTTGAGAAAGCCGTCGGTCCCGACGCGCCCTTCGAGGAGCACCGTGGCTTTGCTGCCCCGCCGATTCTGCGGATACCGCGGCTTCACATCTCTCACCTTGGTCGGCGGCCTGATGCATCCACCGACGGCGACTGGCTGCACGGGTCGACGTCTGGCTGGCTGACGGATTGTCGCGGCGGTGGCGGCGGCGGAGCGGGGGGCGCCAGCCGTCCGGACGGCGCCGGGGGAGGCGGCGGCGGTGGCGCTTCCCTGTCCGAGATGCTGACGTTGATAGTCTCCTGGAGTGACCCGAGCTGCAGCGCGACGTCGCGCCGAACGTGCTCGCCTCCACCAAGCGTCAGCTTGTCCTCGGCGACAAGCCCCGGCATCTGCGCTTCAATCAGATATTCGCCTGCAGGCAGGCCGACGAACTCGAAGCGGCCGGCGCTGTCGCTCCGCGTTTCGCGTTTCTCCTTGCTCTGAAGATTGGAGATGACGATCGTCAGGCCGGGGAGGATGCGACCGATCGAATCGACGGCGGATCCCGAAAGCGCCGCAGGTCCCGTCTGGGCGAACGCTCAGAATCCGGCGATCGGCAGCGAGATGGTCAACAACGCGATGGCGATCACGAGGCAGACCGCCGGCGTGATCGGACGACGATTGAGACGGGCGTTCAACATCGAGCAAATCCTCCTCTCGAGACTGGATGGCCGCGCCATCGCCGGCGCGGGCGACCATGTGCGGCGGTTCCGGTTGAAGGCGCGCGCCAGATCAACGAGCTCGGTGGCGTACGCCCTGCCCTCAACACCCAGGCTCAACACGGCGTCGTCGCACGCCTGCTCGCTTTCCCGGCGCAACCGCCTGCAGGCGATCCACATGAGCGGGTTGAACCAGTAAACCGACCGCAGGAGCTCCGCCGCCATCTGAACGATCCAGTCGTGATCACTGTGAACCCTCCTTCCGGGCTCTGGCGACCAGTTCGGCAATCCGATCGAGCTCGTCGTCAGAGAGGGCTGTGCCGTCGCCGCCGAGGAGCGCCGCGACGGTCTTCTCCGTGGAGCCATCGAAGAACGTTTCAACCAGGTGGCGCAGGGCCGGCTTTCGCGCCGCGTGGCGAGGCACCGCGGGAATGTACACGTAGCGGAGCCCTTGTTCGTCGTGTCGGACGTGCCCCTTGGCCTCGAGCACGCGCAACTGGGTGCGCACGGTTGAAGAGCTCGGATTCCCGGAAAGCTCTTCCAGGACCTCCCCCGCCGTCGCGCGGCCACGCCGGTAGAGGATGTCCATGATCTGCCGCTCGCGGCGTGTCAGGCTGGCGTGCAGAGGCCTGGCCATATGTTATTTTTATCGCACGTATGCGATTTAAATAACATGTCGAGGCCAGCGTTGTCAACCGGGTGAGGAATTTGGAATTAGGAATTTGGAATTTGGAATGCTTCGAGAATTCCAAATTCCAAATTCTTAATTCCTAATTTTATAGCTCTCGGCCAACGTTATCTGGGGCGGCCCGTAAACACCGGGACGAGCAGAAACTCAGAGAGCGCATCGGCTGTCGCAAACAACTGGCCGGTCCCGTGGTGCCTGATCTGCAGCGTCGCCACGCCTTCGTCCGCGAACACGAGGTCCAGGCGGTCCTCCCGCGGCGGAAGGCCGTTGGCCGGCGTGAACTGATAGTGGCAACTGCCCGCCGCCGCGTTCAAAGGCCACGCGACCGTGAGGCAGACACCGGGCGCGTCCGGCTTCCGGACCACGAACCCGCCATCGGAGGGAGCGTCGGAAAAGGCGATGTCGCGCGCGTGGTCGCCCGCAAACGCGCTGCGGAATGCCTCGATGTCACGCTTCACCGATGTCCGGAGCTCCTCGATCAGACGCCTGCCGTGAACGCGAACGAGATCGGCTTTTCTGGCCGTGATCTCTTCCGCTCTTTGACGGGCGGCGTCACGTGTCCGCTCGTCGTCCACGATCCGCTGGATCCAGTCGGGAACCGTGACGTCAGTAGCCATTATTCCAGCGCCCTCCAAACTGCGGCCGATGGGACGCCTTGAGGCGTCCCACATTCCACATCTGCCCGCACGCCTCGCACCGCCAGTACGCGGACGAGTCCGCCTTCACGCTCGCCGCCCTGATCTTTGCCGACTGACAAAACGGGCAGGCGAGCGGCGACAGGGGAGATTCAGGCTCCGGCGCAGTGGATTTCATGTGGGCCGTCATTCCACCTTGACGCCGGCGGATTCGACGAGCACCGGCGGCTGCGGCCGGATCGACTTGATCAATTCCTGGATGCGCTGACGGCGAAGCATCCTGCGCTTCCGTTCCTTCTGAAACCTGGCGCGATCGCCGTTCCGTCTTGACATGCCTGCCTCTTCTCTCATGACTCGGACCCTGAGCGGGTCGCCCCGTGGACGCATGACGCCCTGCCACGTTCGTCGACGTCTGATCGGCGTGAGTGGCGACCGAACGCGCCTGGACACGGGATCAAAGTTGGGCCGGTCGGCGCGCACCCTTCAGAAGCTGCGGAGGGGGTACTACCCGAACGCTGGCGGGCTCAGTTCCGGATGACGGATCCACTATACACGATCGGCCCCGTGCGGGTGCGTCGGCGGAGGGCAGTGCAACGCCGGCTGTTTTCTTCGGGCTTTTCGTGGGTTTCGTGATTTCCTCGTACGTCTGTTGACGGCCATGGCGCCCCGTCATCGGGATGTGCCCAATTGCACAGCGGACAGCGGGCCGAATAGGCGATATTCCACGAGCGGTTGGATTTCCCCGGCCGTGCAGGAGCCGTCCGATGTTTCAGAAACTCGTGGACGCTCATCGCGAAGCCGCGAAGGCTCCTGCCCTGCCTCAACCGTCGCGGACAAGCTCGCTTCAGGTGAGATGGCCAGCTGTGCAAAACGGAACAGATCGATCGGGCTCGGCCCTGTATCGTGTTCGGCATCGTGATGAACGTTGAGTGCTGCCCGTACTGCGAGCAGCCGGCGACCATTGAGATCCCGGCGAACCCCGGACATGTGTGCCTGGATCACGCCCTGGAGTTCTGGACCGGGCTCCTCGCTTACGTCAAAGAGAGCGCGGACCAGTGCGAGAAAGAAGTGCGGCCCTGCACCTGCCGGGCGTGCGTCGCATTGGATGCCTCGTACGAGCGGGCGAAAGCCATCGCCGCTGCCGGCCCTCCGCCGCAAGAGACCGAGCTCGTTCCGGTTCGACGCGCTTCGTAACGCGTCAGGAAGCGGTCCTCAGACCGTACGACACGGTCCACAGCCCAAGGGAAATCCCGCAGTGCGCATCCGGTGCCGGACGGGGCCGGAGTCAGGTCATGACTGCCGACTCTCGGTCAGACGCGCGGAATCCAGCATCTGAAGTCTGAAGTTTTACCGGTGTGCTCTATCGGACAGCGCCGGCTTGCGCGCGGCCGGTAGACTGGCCGCGTGGACAACACCGGCGACGCCGGGCTCAAGCGAATCAGGCGCCCTCGAGGGAGAGCTCTCTCCCTCGCGCCCGCTGACGGCGGCCGACACCGCAGTTTGGCCAGGCCGATCCGGATCGAAGGGGAGCTCGACCGGAAATCCCTCGATGCCGTGCAGGCCTCGGACCTTGACAAGAAACCCGAGCTGGCTGTCACGGACCCTCTTTCGAGCCCCGGCGTACGCGTGGAAACCCCATCCTGGGAGCCTTCAATGGGCGCGAAAGCGATGCGCATTCTTCTGATCGGGGACGATTCCTCGGATGGCCGTTCGGTTCGCGAGGCTCTCGCCGACGACCAGGACGGCCCCTTCATCGTCGAATGCGCACAGCGGCTCGACGATGCGCTCGAGCGGCTGAGCCGGAACGGGATCACGGCGATCCTGCTCGATCTGTGGCTGCCGGACAGCCAGGGAATTGCGACGTTCGAACAGGTCTGGCGGGCGGCGCCGCACGCTCCGATCCTCATCATCGGATCGCCGGACGATCAAGGCGTGGCCCGGCAAGCCGTCGAGCGCGGAGCGCAGGACTATATCCAACGGGACCACCTCGACACCTACACGTTGCCGCGAGCCCTCAAGCGGATCATCGAGCGAAGAGCGGCGGACGAGGTGTTGTACTTCGAACAGCAGCGCGCGGAAGTCACGCTCAACTCGATCGGCGACGCCGTGCTCAGCACCGATGTCGCGGGCAACGTGACGTATCTCAATCTCGTGGCCGAACGCATGACGGGCTGGCCGCGTCACGAGGCCATGGGCCGGCCGGTCGCCGAAGTATTCCAGATCATCGACGCAGCGACGCGCGAACCCGCGCGGAACCCGTTGGACCGGGCCATGCAGTTTGACAGAGTCGTCGAACTGACCGCGACCTGCCTCCTCATCCGGCGCGACGGGACCGAGACGATCATCGAAGACTCCGCCTCCCCTATTCACGATCGGGCGGGGCTGGTGATCGGCGCGGTGATGGTGTTCAAAGATGTGAGCGAGACGCGGGCCATGGCCATGCACGCGGTCTACCTGGCGCAGCACGACTTTCTGACCGAATTGCCCAACCGCATGCTGCTGAACGACCGGCTCACGCAGGCGATTGCCCTGGCCCGCCGCCGCGGCCACCGCCTGGCCGTACTGTTCGTCGATCTGGATCGGTTCAAGCACGTGAACGACAGCCTGGGACATGTCATTGGCGACGAACTCCTGCAGTCGGTGGCACGGCGCCTGGTGACGTGCGTCCGGAGCTCGGACACCATCAGCCGTCAGGGCGGTGATGAGTTCGTGGTGCTGCTGTCAGAGATCAAGGACGCGGACGACGCGGCCGGCAGCGCGCAGAAGATCCTCGCCGCGGTCCTCGAGCCGCACGATGTCGCGCGCCACCATCTGCATGTCACCGCCACGATCGGGATCAGCATCTACCCCGACGACGGTCCGGATGCGGAGAAGCTGATCAAGTGCGCGGACACCGCGATGTACCACGCCAAGGAAGGGGGCCGGAACAACTATCACTTCTTCGAGCCGGAGATGAACGTGCGGGCCGTCGAGCGGCAATGGATCGAAGCCGGCCTGCATCGCGCCCTCGACAGGCGCGAGTTCGTGCTCCACTACCAGCCGAAGATCGATCTGGAAACCGGAGCGATGACCGGCGCCGAGACGCTGATCCGCTGGGTGCATCCCGATCGCGGGCTCATGTTTCCAAACGACTTCGTGCCCATCGCCGAAGACACCGGCCTCATCGTGCCGATCGGGCAGTGGGTCCTGCGCGAAGCCTGCCGGCAGTCCCGGGCCTGGATCGACGAAGGCCAGCGGCCGATTAGTGTGGCCGTCAACATCTCGGCCGTCGAGTTCCGGGATCCGCTCTTTCTGGAAAACGTGCGCACGGTTCTGAACGACACCCGGCTGGATGCCCGGTATCTCGAGCTCGAGCTGACGGAAAGCTCTCTCGTACAGCATGCCGAATCGACGACCATCGCGCTCCAGGCGCTGAAAGGCATGGGAGTGCAGGTGGGGATCGACGACTTCGGAACGGGGTACTCGAGCTTGAGCTACCTGCGGCAGTTTCCGATCAACGTGCTGAAGGTCGATCAGTCGTTCATCCACGAGATCAGCGCCGATCCGGTCGGCAACTCCATCGTCCGCGCCGTGATCAGCATGGGCAAGAGCCTCGGGCATCGCGTCGTCGCGGAAGGTGTGGAAACGCGGGAGCAGCTCGCCTTTCTTCAGGCCCAGCGGTGTTGCGAGGGACAGGGCTATTACTTCAGCCGGCCGCTGGTTGCCGAGCAGTTCGGCAGGCTGCTCGATACCGGCCTGTCCGGACTGGTCCTCCAGTAACCGGCCACGTCCCTACGCGCCGCCAGAACCCCGATCGTCGAAGGGTCGGAGGGTCTTTTGAACCTGTTCGAGGGTGTGCACAACGGCACAGACGCGCGTGAGTCTTTTGCGGCATGCTCACTATCGTCAGGAGTCGGAACATGAAGAACACCACGACCACGACGCGGCACGCGGAGCTGAGACAGATATTGACCGACCGCCGGCGCGAGATGCAGGAGACCGTCCAGAGCCGCATCCGCGACGTGCGCAGCGACCGGGCGAGTGAAGTGTTCGACGAGATCGAGCTTTCCGACGCCGACACCCACGGAGACATCGAGTTCGCCGTGTTGCAGATGCAGGCGGAAACGCTGACCCGCATCGACGCGGCGCTCGTCCAGCTCGACGCGGGCGAGTACGGAAGCTGCGTTTCATGCGGCGGTGAAATCTCGGAAACACGCCTGCGGGCGCTGCCCTTCGCCGTGCGCTGCAGAGCGTGCGAGGAACGGCGCGAGCAGGGCGACGTGCAGACGCGCCGTCTCGCCGCCAGCCGCGCCGGCGCGTCGCTCTTCTCCGATGCGGGACGGTACTGAATTAGGAATTTGGAATTGGGAATTTGGAATTGCGTCCCGAATTCCAAATTCCAGATTCCAAATTCCAAATTCAATCGTGCAGGACGACGCTCAGGAGCGAGCTGTTGATCTTCAGCGGGAGCTCGCCTTTGTATTCGATGAAGCCGAGCTTCTTGAACTTGTTCAGGAAGAAATTCACGCGTGAGCGCGTCGTGCCGACCATTTCCGCGAGCGTCTCCTGTGAGATCTTCGGCACGACCCGTGCTGGCCTGTCCCGGCCGCCGTAGCGCGCGAGCAGCAACAGCGTGCGCGCGAGCCGCTTCTCGCTCGAGTTGAAGAGCTGATCGATCAGGTCCTCTTCAATCCGGATGTTGCGCAACAGCATGTGCGCGATGAACCGGTCGGACATGCCGTGCTGCTTGCGCAGCAGCTTGACCATCCTGTCCTTTTCGATGAGCAGGATCGTGCTCGGCGTGATCGCCGATGCGCTCCCCATGCGGACCGCCTGGCCGGCCAGCCCACCCTCCCCGAAGAAGTCGCCGGGGCCCAGCATCGCGACGACCGCCTCCCGGCCGGTTTTCGACAGCACGGACAGCTTCACGCCGCCCGCTTGAATGTACAAGACGTGATCACACGGGTCCCCCTGGGTGAAGATGGCTTCTCCGCGCTTGTACTCCACGATCTGCCTGGACATCCCGTCAGAGTCGAGGAACGCCTGCGCGTTGAACGTAGTCGTGGGTTTTGAGGCGGTGCGGGCGGGTTTCTCGGCGCTCCGGGCGCCTTTCCTGGGTTCCATGCGCCCAGCGTTTCACAAGTCCCCTGCGGACAGATGTGCACAAACGGACACCAACCCCTTTATTACTCTCTCGCCTTTGTCTCCACGGTCGACCTTGCGATGACGGCTGAACACCTCCTGTTCTTTAACGATGAGGTAGTCCTTGCCGTCGAGCTTGATCTCTGCCCCGCCTGCCGAGCAGCATTCGGCGTTTCCTGTCATGGCTGATGGCTGACGGCTGATGGCTATGATCGATCGAAAAACAGTCCTGACCAGGTTCGGATCTTGCACCTGTCCAATCTGGTAGGACCACGGCCGGCGGCCATGCGATGATGTGGGCCTTCGGGACGTACCATGCCGACGAGAAAAAAGCGAGAGCCGACGCGGCCACCAGAATTCGATGCGCAGCGGTTTCTCCACTCGACCGGCGCGGCGGCGCGGATCACGTACGAACGCTCGGCGGTCCTGTTCTCCCAGGGCGATCCGGCCGCGAGCGTCATCTACATCCAGCAGGGCAGCGTGAAGCTGTCGGTGGTGTCTGAGACGGGGAAGGAAGCCGTCGTCGCGGTGCTCATGCCGGGCGACTTCTTCGGCGAAGGCTGCCTCGCCGGTCAGCCGCTTCGGATGTCGACGGCCACGGCCGTCACGCCGACAACGGTTCTGATCGTGGACAAGCGCACGATGCTCGAGATGCTCCACAGACAGGCGGCGTTCTCGGACCGGTTCATCGCGCACATGGTGGCGCGTAACATCCGCATCGAGGAAGACCTCGTCGACCAGCTCTTCAACTCGAGCGAGAAACGCCTCGCGCGGACGCTGCTGCTCCTTGCGCGATACGGGAAGCACGGCACGCCGCAGCCCGTGCTGCCCAAGGTGTCTCAGGAAGTGCTGGCAGAAATGGTGGGCACCACGCGCTCGCGGGTGAACTTCTTCATGAACAAGTTCCGCAAGCTGGGCTTCATCGAATACAACGGCGGGATCACGATCAATGCGTCGCTCCTGAGTCTCGTGCTGCATGACTGAAACGGTGACGGTCGCGGGCGCAGCGCTCATCGTCACGATCCTGGTGATGTGGGCGACGCGGCCACCGCCCGCCTGCGCCATGGCGCCGGAACCGCACCGGCACCTGGATCTGGAACGAGGAGTCGATCGCGAGCATCTGGCCACGGATGTGCGCGAGGCCGCCCGCATCGCGCGTCGCCACGCGGCGCACATCGCCGCGACCGAAGCCGACGGCGGCAGTCCCCCCGCGACGCCCGCGTTCAACGACGTCGCCGAGCGGTGTCAGGCCAGCCTCTCCCGCCACCTGATGGACGCGCACGACGTGACTCTCGACCAGGTTCGCGAGGCGACGTCGCGCGAGCGCTGATCCGCCGCATCCATCGATGGGCCTGTCCAAGCGTATCGAAGAGACGAGCCGTCTGATCCGGCCTTTCATGATCGCCGGCGGCCGGAAATTCCGCCTGAAGCAGGTCGACCCGGACGACACGGGCGGCCTCGAGTCGAAGCAGCACGCCGCGGACCTTCTCGCCAGCGGAGTCGACCGTCTCCGCGAGCTGCAGGAGAAGTTATACGCACAGGGCACGTGGGCGCTGCTGCTCATCTTCCAGGCCATGGACGCGGCGGGAAAAGACAGCACGATCAAACACGTGATGTCGGGCGTGAACCCGCAGGGCTGCCAGGTGTTCTCGTTCAAGGCGCCTTCGGCCGAAGACCTCGCGCACGATTTCCTCTGGCGGACGACCCGCTGCCTGCCCGAGCGCGGGCGCATCGGCATCTTCAACCGCTCCTACTACGAAGAGGTCCTCGTCGTCCGGGTCCACGCGCGGCTGCTGGACGCCCAACGGCTTCCTCCCTCCGTCGTGTCCACGCGTATCTGGACGGAGCGGTTCGAGGACATCAACGCCTTCGAGCGCCACCTGTTCCGGAGCGGCGTCCTGGTTCGCAAGTTCTTTCTGCACGTCTCGAAGAAGAAGCAGAAGGAGCGGTTTCTCGAGCGGATCGATACGCCGTCGAAGAACTGGAAGTTCTCGGCGCACGATGTGCAGGAACGGTCGTGCTGGCGCGCCTACATGGCCGCCTATCAGGACATGATCCGGCATACGGCGACGGCCGACTCGCCGTGGTGCGTCGTGCCCGCGGGCCACAAGTGGTTCGCGCGCCTCGTCGTCGCCGGCGTGGTCGCCGAAACGCTTGCCGCGCTCGATCTGCAGTTTCCCAGGCTCGATCGCGCCAGGCGCAAGGAGCTCGATGTCGCGCGCGCGACGCTCGAACGCGAGCGGGGCTGACGGGGCAGGATCGCGTTCACCGGGCTTCCCCCGGTCAGCCGAGCGTGAAATAAAAACAGGCGCCTGCATCGATCTTCCCCTCGGCCCAGATTCGTCCGCCGTGCCGATGGACGATGCGCTTGACGGTGGCGAGGCCGATCCCGGTGCCCGGAAAGTCGGACGCCGGGTGCAGGCGCTGGAAGGGCCCGAACAGCTTCGTGGCGACGCTCGGGTCGTACCCGGCGCCGTTGTCACGCACGAAGAAGGCGGGTTCGCCGTGGGCGTCTTTCGTCGGGCCCACTTCGATGGACGCCTGCGCGCGCCGGCTGGTGAACTTCCAGGCGTTTTCGATCAGGTTCTGGAGCGCGAGACGAACGAGCTGCGGGTCGCCGGTTGCCGTCAGCCCCGGAGCGATTGTCACGGCCACCGCGCGAGCCGGCGCGTGGCGCGCGAGCTCCGCGGCGACCTGCGTGGCGATCTCGCTGACGTCCACGCGCTCCCTCTTCATCTCCGCGCGCGTGACTCTCGACAGCGCGAGCAGATCGTCAATCAACCGGCCCATGCGCTGCGTGGCGCTCCGGATCCGCTCGAGATGGCTGCGCGACCGCTCGTCGAGCGTGGGGCCGGCGTCCTCGACGAGCGCCTGGCTGAACCCGTCGATGCTGCGCAGCGGCGCGCGGAGGTCGTGCGAGACCGAGTAGCTGAACGACTCGAGCTCGCGGTTGGTGTCGTGGAGCGCGTGCTCGATGAGCTCATGGCGACGGATCGCCCGAGCCAGCAGCACGTGGCTGGCCGCCATGAGCAGCACGCTCGCCGCAATCACGGCGGTCAGGTATGCCGAGTAGCGGTACACCGCCACGCCGGTGGTCCCGACGATCAGAAGGCCGAGGACCCCCGTGAGGTGAATCGTGACGTGGGACTGGCGCCGGCGGCGTCGCTCGATCAAGATTGGTCCAGCAGGTTCTGCTCCCGGATCCGCCCGCGGTTGGCTGCCGCGTCCCCGGGCGGACTGATGAACCTGCCCTGCACGGCGTCGCAGCCCATCGCCAGCAGCCGCTGCAGCACGGCCGCGTTCTCGACGCCTTCGGCCACGACGGTGAGCCCGAGGTTGTGGGCGAGGTCGATCGTCGACCGCACGATCACCTCGTCCTGTCCGCTGGCCAGGCCGGCGACGAACGATCGATCGATCTTGAGCTCGTCGACCGGCAGCCGCCGCAGATAGCTGAGCGACGAGTAGCCGGTGCCGAAGTCGTCGATCGCGATTCGTACACACATCTCGTGCAGCCGCTTCAGGCAGTCCATCGACCGTGCCGGATCGGACAAGAGCATGTTCTCCGTAATCTCGAGCGCGAGCGACGAGGGCGGCGCGCCGTACACGGCGAGCATGTCCGCAATCCGAAGCGGCAGAATCGGGTCCAGCAGCGCCCGCGACGACAGGTTCACCGCGACGGTCAGCCGCGGCACGTTCTCCACCTGGCTCCATTCGCGGATCGCCGTCTCGATCACGATCGTTGTGAGCGGATTGATCACGCCGGTCTGCTCGGCCAGGTCGATGAACTCGGCGGGCAGCAGGCGGCCCTGCTGCGGGTGGTTCCACCGCACGAGCGCCTCGACGCCCGCGATCAGGTTCGTCCGCACCTGCAGGATCGGCTGGTACTCGACAAAGAACTGGTTCTCGTCGAGCCCCTTCCGCAGCTCCGAGATGAACGTCAGGCGGCGGTGCGTATGCCGGTCTCGGTTCGGCGCATACACCGAAATGCCGACGTCCTCGGTCTTGGCGACGTACATCGCGACGTCGGCCTTCTGCAGCAGCGTGTCGGCCGACGACCCGTGCTCGGGGAGACAGGCGATGCCGAGGCTGGCGCGCACGCTCAGCGACCGATCCTCGATGACGCACGGCCCCGCGATCTCGTGCAGGATCTTCTGCGCCGCCAGCAGCGCGCCGTCGATGTCGGCCAACGGAAGGACAACCGCGAACTCGTCGCCGCCGAGCCGCGCAACCGTGTCCGCGTCGCGCAACGTGGCGCGCAGACGCGCCGCCACGCACTGCAGCACGCGGTCGCCGGCATGATGGCCCAGCGTGTCGTTGATCTCCTTGAAGCCGTTCAGGTCCAGGAGCAGCAGCGCCAGCGTCGTGCCTTCACGGTTCGCGACGCGTGCCGCCTGATCGAGGCGGTCGTGCAGGAGCGTGCGGTTCGGCAGGTCGGTCAGCGCGTCGTGATACGCCAGATGCGCGAGGTGCTGTTCGACGCGCCGGCGCTCACGGCGGACGTTCGCCTCGCGCAGCTCGCGTTCGACGGCAGGGACCAGCCGTGTCAGGCTGCCCTTCATGATGTAGTCGTGCGCGCCGGTCCGCATCGCCGCGACGGCGACGTCCTCGCCGATGGTCCCCGAAACGAAAATGAACGGCAGGTCGGCGTCGTACTGGCGCAGCAGGGTGAGCGCCGCCGTGCCGCTGAAACCCGGCATCGTGTAGTCCGCGACGGCGACGTGCCACGCTCCGCTTTGCAGCGCAGCGACCAGCGCATCCGGCGTGTCGACGCGCTCGCTGACGACGTTGTAGCCGGCGCGCGTGAGCGCGCGCACCACGAGGGCGGCATCGTCCGACGAATCTTCGATGATGAGGAGGCGAAGTAGAGTCGGTGTCACACAATTCGCCGACACGCGACGGACGACGTCAAAAGGCCCGGGGGCATCATAGCTCAAGCAGGGCGTGGGGCCGCGGGTCCTGAAGCGAACTGCTGTGCAGCGTGACAGATCCGCTCGGTTTCCGCTAGGCGAACAAACACCAAAACACGAATGGTCCGGACCATGTCGGAAGTCATCCACGTCATGAGACAGCTTCTAAAGCCTCACCTGAAAAAACTTGCTTCATTTCGCCAGAACACGGCTTTAGAAGATGTCTAGCCCGCGGGAGCGGGCGGGGACTGGTTCAGCAGCAGCCAGTACATGCCGAGACTGCTGACGGCGTCGACGAACTCGTGAAAGTCGACGGGCTTGCGGATGTAGCTGTTCGCGCCGAGGCTGTAGCCGGTCTTCAGGTCGGGCTCCTCGGTCGAGGACGTCAGGATGACGACCAGCAGCGTCTTCGTCCTGGGATTCGCGCGGATGCGCTGGAGCACCTGCAGGCCGTCGATGCGCGGCAGCTTCAGATCGAGCAGCACCAGCTGCGGTAGCGGGGCGATGTCGCGGCCGGCGTGCTCGCCCGTCGCGAACAGATAGTCGAGCGCCTGGACGCCGTCACGAGCGACGATGATTTCGTTCGCGATCTTGCTCTTGCGAAACGCCCTCAGCGTCAGCTCCACGTCGTCCGGGTTGTCCTCGACGAGCAGGATCTCGTTCATGGGGCTTCCATCGCGATGTCGAGAAAACCCGGCGTGGCACCGCCACGCGCGGCGACGGCCGGAGCGACCAGCGTCACACCCCAGCGCCTGAACGGTTTCATACATGACTCCCGTGATCAGGTTTCATACATGCCCTGTGATCAGTCAGTGCGGAACCGCTGCCAGCGCTGACAGAACGTCCGGCGAGCAACCGGCATGCCGATACGTGTCGAGTGAATTCCGTGAAGTCGACCATGCCGGTCGCCAGGAAGCAAGAAGAAAGGCGCGGACCGTACGGGAATGCAGGTGTTATCCGGGGGGGGCGAGGTCCGAAATGCGCTTGTGCGAGGTCCGAGGTGCGGGGGTAGGAGGTCCGAGGGTGCGAGGTAGAGGGTGCGCGGTGCGAGGCGCGGGCCGCGATGCGCGAGGTGCGGCCACCGCCGCGACAAGGATTCCGGGATGAAGCCAGCCGAAGGAGAAAAGGCTGGAGCCCGGCATCGGGCCTAGTCGATCGGCGCTCCGGACACTGGGTGAATCGAAGCGCACTAGCGAGGGGACCGCGAGGCGCGAGAAGAACGGCGGCCGTGAGCCCTCGGCTATCCCGCCATCTGGGCCTCACGTGCTTTCACCGACACGCTGACCGGAACGCCGCGCCGCACGCTCTCGGTCACGATGCAGAAATCTTCGAGCAGCGACTCGTAGCGACCAAGGCTGGTGGGGGCGTCGCCTGCGACCTGCGGCACGAGCTCGACGTCGATCCCGCTGATACGGAACTTCCCCGCCTCATTGCGCTCGACGTGCGTCACGACGGTCGCCGTCATGCCCTCGACGGTCGCGCATGACTTGCGGAGGCAGGAGGTGAGGCTCGTGGCCAGGCAGTCGCCAACGGCTGCGCCGAGCAGTGCCGCGGCGTTCGGCGCGCGATTACCGCTCAGCGGCTGGGGTTCGTCGAGGAGGATCGCCGAACTGCCCGGGCTGTCCGGGAACTCCGCGACGAACTCGTAGCCCCGCACGAGGGTCACGATGACATGATGATCTTTCGGCTTTGACATATCTGAACGACCTCGCGATGGCAGATTTGTGAATCATGGATATTTTGTATCCTGGCCCTCTGCCGTCCGCTTCGGCACGAGTCGACAACGAGGCGCGGGATCTTCAAATACAGGCCGTGTCTCGTGAGGCCGAGTCAGCAGGCTGAGAAGGGTCGCCCCGAGGATGAGCTTGGGCCGCTTCACGACGCTCTGTCTTCAAGAGAGTTGCCAGTCATATGTTCTAAACATATCTGGCCTTACGGGTTTCTGTCCGGTGAAACAGCAAAGTCACGAGGGGACGAACCGAGAAAGGGTTACACGTCGCGCATGTTCTGGCGTCGAAAGGGCGCTCTAACTACAGATTGGGTGTACAACCGAAGCGTTTTTCGTCCGGGCTGTCGTGTGCAATGGGCAGAGCCTCATGCGGAAGCGCCGTGGAGTCATCCGCGCAAGGGCTCCACGCGCGCCTCGCGGACGCCCATCGCCACCAGCAACCCGTTGAGAATCGCCTGCGGGCGTGGCGGACAGCCGGGAATGTAGACGTCCACGGGCAGGACACGGTCGACGCCGCCGACTGCCGCGTAGGTGCCCTCGCCGAAGATGCCGCCGCTCGACCCGCACGCGCCGACGGCGACCACCACGCGCGGTTCCGGCGCAGCTTCATAGGTCCTGCGGAGCGCAATCTCCATGTTGCGTGTCACGGGCCCGGTGACGAGCAGCACGTCGGCGTGCCGCGGGCTTGCGACCAGGTGGATTCCGAAGCGTTCCAGGTCATAGAGCGGGTTCGTCGTGGCGGCGATCTCCAGTTCGCACCCGTTGCAGCTCCCTGCATCCACCTGCCGCACGTGGAGCGAGCGCCCCAGCCGGCCGCAGATGCGCTCGCGCAGGCGGGCCGCGGATTCCGACAGGCTGGGCCCCGCTTCCACTTCCACGCGGGAGAACGTGCAACGGCCCGTCATCGGATCGACATCGAACGATGCAGTACGAGCGAGCTGCCGGCGGGTGTAAGCGGCGACTTCGACATCGCTCGAGACGGTGACCGCGTGCTCGGGGCGTCCTGGATCGCGCCGGTCGGGCACGACCGCGCGCATTCGTCACACGCCGTGCAGCGGCTGAAATCGATGACCGGGAATCCAAACGACGCGTGCCGACCGAACGGACTGGCCTCGGTCAGGACCCCGGTCTTCAGGCTTTTCACGATGATGCGGAGCATGTCTCCTGCTTGACCCTCGTTTTAAAACGACACCACGAAAAACACGAAATACACGAAAAACCCTGACCTGAGAGTCCCGCCCTCTAGCGATCGTTTCCCGAATACGAGAGGTTGAAGCTCTTGTTGATCACCGGGAAGTCCGGGATGATATTCCCCGGCGTGGCATGAACGAGCCCCGGCCAGTTCAGGAAACTCGGGTCGGTGACTTTGACGCGAGCGAGCTCGCCGCGCTCGTCGGTCGAGACCCAATGCGTGCACGGCCCGCGCCACGCTTCCACCCATCCAAGAGCCGATGAACGCGCGGGCAACTGCTCGGGGAGGGACGTGAGGAGCGGTGTGTCGGGCAGCGCATCAAGTACCTGGTGCAGGATCAACAGCGACTGCCGGACCTCCCGCGCGCGAATCATGAGCCGCGCTCTGACGTCCCCTCCGTCCTCGACGGGCACCTCGAAGCGCAGATCCTCGTAGGCGTCGTGAGGATGGTCTCGCCGGAAGTCCGCATCCACGCCGGACGCGCGCGCGGCCATTCCGACAACTCCGAGGTCGCGGGCCGCCTGATTCGTGAGAATCCCCGTCCCATCGATGCGGTCGGTGAACGTGCCGGCGTCGAGGAGCAGCGTGATCAGGTCGTCGAATTCCTGTTCGAACCGGTGAAGATGCGCGCGGAGCCGATCGCATCCTCGAGGCAGCAGATCCTGCGTGACGCCGCCCAGGGCAATCGTGCCCCTCAACAACCGCGTGCCGAACAGCTCGTCTTGTAACCGGACGAGGCCCTCGCGCAAGGCCTGCGCCCGGCTTGCCGGAACGGTGAACGCGACGTCGGTCGCGACCGCGCCGATATCGGCGATGTGGTTGTAGATGCGCTCGAGCTCCAGGAGCACCACGCGCAGTCGGGCCGCGCGAGGCGGTACGGTCACGTCGGCGAGACGCTCGATGGCGTGCGCGTAGGCGAGCGCGTGACCCACTGACGTGTCGCCGGAGATCGACTCGGCGAGAAACAATCCATGACGCCACGGCAGCCGCTCGAAGCGCTTCTCCGTTCCCTTGTGGACGTAGAACAGTCGAAGCTGCAGGTACAAGACAGGTTCGCCGGCCACGCCGAACCGGAAATGCCCGGGCTCGATGATGCCCGCGTGGACGGGCCCCACGGGCACCTGGAACACGCCCTCGCCGGTGACGGGCCGGAACGGGTGGAAATCACCCGACACCCGAGGCACCGTACGGTCGTCCGGAAAGTCCTTGCGGAGCGCCCAGGCGTGGTCTGGCCAGTCATCGTGGAGCGCGACGCGGGCGGGGTTCGGATGCCCCCCGGGCGCGAGACCGAAGAAATCCATCACCTCGCGTTCGAACCAGTTGGCCGCGGGATGCTTTGCCGCGATGGACGCGTATGTGGGCTGGGCCGGATCGACCGGCGCGGCGATATGGAGGAAGGTCCGCAGGTTCCCGATTGACCACACGTGGTGCACGAGGAAGCAGCCGCTGGTGTTGCGCTCGTCACTCGCGAACAGCGACATCAGCCGTGCGTTCAGACCGAGCGCCGCTCTGTCGGCGAGCACCGGCAGCGCCTCCGCGTCGGTCTCCAGAACCAATTCTCCGGCGCGCCGCTCGCGGACGAACCAATCCGGCACGCCGAGTGCGGTGGCCACCGTCGCGATGACGGACGTCATGCGCCCCCCCACACCACCTGTGTCGCGGCGCGGATGAGCGCCACGAGCGGGCCAGGGAGGTAGAAAGCCGACACGATCGCCAGGATCGCCGCCAGGATCGCGGCCCCCATTCCCAGATCGAAGCGTTCGGGCACCGGCACGCGCCTGTCGGCCTGATGGCGCGGCGGTCCGAGCACGAGTCGTCCCACCTGAAATGCGAAGCCGCAGAAGAGCACGACGAGCGCGGCCAGGAAGATCGACGTGGCTGTCGCGTGTGAACCGAGGAAGCCGGCTCTCAGAATCGTCATTTCGCTGAAGAAGAGGCCGAACGGAGGCGAGCCGGTGATCATCAGCGCCGCGATCACGAAGAGTGCGCTGGCGACCGGCGCCCGGTTGAACGTGCCGCCCTGCATCCGCTTGAAGTCGGAGGAGCTGTGAAGCTGCGCAAGCGTGCCTGCGGAAAAGAACGCCACCGGTTTTGCCAGGGAATGATAGGTCATGTGCAGCAGCGCCCCCAGGACACCCGCCTCGCCGCCGATCCCGATGCCCACGGCCATGATGCCGACGTGCTCGATGCTCGAATAGGCCAGCAGCCGCTTCAGATTCCACTGGATCAGGATGAACGGCATCGCGATGAGCACGGACAGCAGGCCGAGGATCAACAGCAGGTCCCCGGAGAAGTCCGCGCCCAGCGCGGCTTTGGAGATCAGCGATACGCGTCGGGCTTCCACGTGTGCATCGGCGCCAGACCCGCCTTGGTACCGTATCCGATCAACGCAAACACCACGCCGAGCCGCAGGGTGAAGGGATGCAGTTCCGGCGCGACTTGCATGAAGCGCGTCCAATTGAGGGCAGTCATGCCCTCTCCAAGGTGCCGCTGTCCCGCGGCGAACAACAAGACCGTGCCCAGGAGCGCGAACCCGAGGCCCAGGCTGCCAAGCATCAGGAATTTCCAACCCGCCTCGAGCGAGGTGTCCCGGTCGTGGAACGTAATGAGAAACACCGACGCCAGCGTCGTCAGTTCGACGGCGATCCACAGGATACCCAGATTGTTCGACACGGCGACGAGGAGCATGGCGAACACAAACGCCGGTATCAGAAAGTGGAACTCGAGGCGCATCCGCGGCGTGACCAATTGACGTGCCTCATTACGCCGCAAATATCCGGTGCCGTAGGTGGCGGACAGCAGACCGACGAATCCGCAGAGCACGAGCACCAGCGCCGACAGCCCGTCCACTCGCAGCGCGTCCGCGAAAGCCGCTGGGACGTGGCCCCCAAGGAACTGGTCCGCCGTTGCCATGCACAGGCCAAACGTGAGCGCGAGGCCGCCGATCAGGGCCGCCTCGTGGAATTTGCGCGGGCCGCCCAAGGCTCCAATCGCGGCCGTGACGAGCGGAACACCGAGTGTCCAGACGAGGAGGTTCACGCGCGCCGCTAACCTTTCAGCTTGGAGAGACGGCTGATGTCCATCGATTCGAACCGGTCGACGATTCGACGGACGAGGATGCCCAGCATGAGGACGGCCAGAATCACGTCGAACGCGATCCCCAGCTCCACGACGAGCGGCATGCCGGATGTGACGCCGACGGCCACCAGAAACACGGCATTCTCCACCGTCAGCAGCGCGAGGATCTGCGTGATCGCCCTCTTCCGCGTCACCATCAGAAACAGCCCGATCAACAACATCGAGAGGGCCACGCCGACGAGGTGATGGCTCACGCCCTGGGAGCTTTCAGCAAATCCTGTACTGACCCGGTACCCGACGACCGTCAGCCCCAGACACACCAGCAGTGAAGCAGGAACGTTCAGGAACGGCTCAATTTCACGGTGGATCCCGATCCGGTCGATCACGCGCATCAGAAACCACGGGATCAGCACCGCCTTCAGCGCCACCGTGACCGCCGCCGTCACGAACAGCTCGTATCGCGCTGCCGAAACCGCGATGACGGCCGACCCGATCCCCAGGAGCAGCGCCTGAAGCCCGTATAACCGGATCGTCGTGAACAGCGCGTTCTGGCCGACCATGAGATACGCGCTCACCAACATACCGGCGGCACACAGGATCAAGACGTCACTCGTGGTCATACCCCATTCTTCGAGCTTTCGTGAAACGCCGTTTCATCCGGTGAGAAAACCGGGGTCACAGCAAACGACCTCACAGGAATCGGATCGCAAGGGCCAGAAATGCAAAGCCCAGCGAGATGGACACGAGCTCGGGGACGCGGAACAGACGCAGTTTGGCGTTCGTGCTCTCGGCGATCGTCACGGCGATCGCCAGCAGGAAGACTTTGCCGGCCCACGCCAGAAGGGCCACGAAGATCGCACCTGGCGAGGCGCTCGTCGCGATGCCCATGGGCAGAAAGAAGTCGACGAGCAACGTCAAGTACAACAGCTCCTTCAGCGCGGAGGCCCATTCGACGAGCGCGAGGTCCGGCCCGGCGTACTCCAGGACCATCGCCTCGTGGATCATCGTCAACTCGAGGTGCGTCGCCGGGTTGTCCACGGGAATGCGGCCTGTCTCGGCGATCACGATGATGAAGAGCCCGGCAAACGCGAGGAGATCGGCCGGATGGACTGTGGCGCCGTGTTGCAGCACGTTCCTGACCAGCCCGCCGAGGTTCAAGGATCCGGCGGCGAGCGCGGAGGTGAACAGCCCCAGCATCAGGGCAGGCTCGGCAAGCGCGGCAATCGTCATGTCGCGACTCGCGCCCATGCCGCCGAATGGGCTCCCCGTGTCCAGCGCGGCCGTGGCGAGCGCGAAGCGGCCGAGCGCGAGCGTCCCCACGAGCAGCAGGATTCCGCCGGCCGCTTCGAGCGGCGCCGCCGCGATCAGAACGGGAACCAGCATCGTGGCGGCGACGGCCGCCGCGAAATAAACGCGGGGGCCTGCCGCGTACACCCATGACGCCGTCTCGGATCGGACCGGCTCCTTGCCGAGAAGCTTCGCCAGGTCGTAGTATCCCTGGAGCAGCGGCGGCCCCTGGCGATTCTGGAGCCTTGCCTTCATTCTCCTGATGCCCGCTTTCAGCAGCGGCGCCACGGCGAGCATGCCTGCGACCTGCAGCATCGCCAGACCGATCGTGGGGAGCGCATCAGAGATGGCTGGCGTCACGTCCTACCTCCCGGCAACTCACCCTCTCCACCAGACAAGGAGCACCATGGTGACGACCAGGATCATCACGTAGGCAAGGTAGGCATGGAGGCTGCCGGCCTGCAGCACTCTCATGCCGTCGGCCATCCGCAACACCCTGCGCACCAGCGGACCATACACGTAGCGTTCAAAGGTCGGTTCGATCTCGGAGTGGTAGCGCACCTCCTGCGGAAAATACGGCGAGACCTCCGCCAGGGCCTCGACCTGCCGCGTCGGCCGATACACAGCCCGGAAGATCATCATCAGCGGCTTGGAAAACGCTGTCGCCGTATATTCTGTGCGTGCCGACAGCTCGCCGCCGCAGCCCCATGTCGGCACGCGGCGCGGCCTTCTGGAGCGCGAGGCTTTCAGGCGAGCGAGCGCTTCACCGCCCGGCTGAAAGCCTCGCACTCCTTCTCCCTGGTCCGCAGAGATGTTCTGCTCGGCGCGCTCCGCGCGCTCCGCGGCACGTTGAAATCCTCGCGCTCCGATGGCCGCGAGCACTCCAGCCACGGCCGCCCCGCCCAGCAGGGCCGTGCCGAGCACCACTGGAGCGACGTGGTCGAATGCGCGGAACCCGGAGATCATTCCCAGCCCGCCCGACACCATGTCCGCGCGTGGCTGCAACCCGGGCAACGACGTCATTACGCCCTCGAGCACGCGCAAGACGAGGCCCGGGAAGAGGCCCAGGCCGACGCACAGCGCCGCCAGAAACGCTTGCGGCGCCAGCATCACTAACGGCGCCTCATGCGCCTCGGCGGCCTCTCGACTCCGCGGCAACGCCAGGAAACTGATGCCGAACGCCTTCACGAAACACGCCGCGGCAAGCGCGGTCGTGAGCGCCAACAGCGCGCCGCCGACCGGAAACAGGAAGTGAACAAGCGGCTGCGTGGAACTTCGGAACCCGTACAAAAGGGCCTGGAAAGTGAGCCACTCGCTCGCAAAGCCGTTCAGGGGCGGCAGGCCGGAAATCGCCATCGCGGCGATGAGGAAGAACAACCCGGTCCACGGCATGCGTCGCAGCAGCCCGCCGAAGCGCTCGATCTGCCGCGTGCCGGTGGCCGTCACGACGTCTCCGGCCCCGAGGAACAGCAGCCCCTTGAACACCGCGTGATTCAACACGTGGTAGAGGCTCGCCGCGATGCCGATCGATGCGACGTCACTGCGCCCGTACGCCAGGGCCATCATTCCGGCGCCAAGACCGAGCAGGATGATCCCGATGTTCTCGATGCTGGAATACGCAAGGAGCCGCTTGAGATCGTGCTGCATGAGCGCATACAGGACGCCGAGCAGCGCCGAGAGCCCTCCCAGCGCCAGAACGATCACGCCCCACGAGAGCCTGGGCACGCCCAGACCGAACGCACAGACGCGGACGATTCCGTAGATGCCGGTCTTGATCACCACGCCGGACATCAGCGCCGAAATACTGGTCGGCGCCGCCGGGTGGGCATCCGGCAGCCACACGTGGAGCGGGATGACGCCCGCCTTCACGCCGAACCCGAGGACGAAAAGCGCGAACAGCCCGTCACGGACGGGCCCGACGGCGACGCCCGACAACAGCGTCGAAAACGACAGCGATGCCGACGCGACCGACAGCGTCATGAACCCGGCGATCAGACAGCCGGTGCCGACGTGCGACATGACCAGGTACAGGTAGGCGGCGCGACGGCTGGCGGGCTCTTCATGTTCGGTCGCCACGAGCGCCGCCATGGCCAGCGTCATCAGTTCCCAGCCAAACAGGAAGGTGATCACATCGCCCGCCACGAACACGATCTCGACGGCGCCCAGCAGCGCGTTGAACGCGACGCCCAGGAAGACTGATCTGCGGTTGAAATGCGGCTGCCCGACGTATCCAACGCTGAAGATCGCGATCGGGACCGCGAGCAGCGAAAGGACCGCGAGGAACCACGCCGCCAGCCCGTCCACTGTGTAGGTGAGAGCGAACTGCGACGCTTCGTGGACGAGCAGGACGCCGTGCACCGGCGATCCCGCCTGCAACACAGCCGCGGCCGTCATCCCGGTGACAATCGAGGCGATCGTGGATCCGAGGAACGCCAGCTGGCGGGCCGCGTTGGTCCGCCGCACCGCCAGCAGCGTCACCGCGCTGATCCCGATCCGGAGCGCAAGCGCCGCGGGCAGACCGCCTGCCGGCCCGAGCGGCATCATCCAGCGTGAATCTCGAAAAGGCGCCGCGCGGTTTCGATCCGCATCCCGTGCGGGGCTTTCTGCGCCGCGTCCATAAAAGTCAGGCTCCTTTCGGCGGCCGGGTCATCCACGGATGCCCTGCGGGCACGGATGCCGAGAACCACTATATATCCATTGAGTTTTCAGATCAGCGGGTCCATTCACGGCGTCTTTTCCGGCTGTCGAATCTCGGTGCCCGCTTTGTGCGTGCGGCGCATTCGCCCATCGCCGCACGACTGACTGTCAGGTGATGACGACTCATGATTTATGCATCACATCAGATCCTGATCGCGATGGTCCCCAAGCGGTTTCTGGCTCCCATCACGAATCCCCTCGGACCGACTCCAACTGCCGGAATTCCTTGAACGGCAGCTGGCAATCCTGCTTGCGCAGGAAGCTCAAGAACCGCTTGTGACGACAGAGAGCGATTCGGTCCCGACGGCGGCGCGAAGCTCGCCGCGGTCGCCGACAGCGAGCTCGGTCTTCGATCCGATCGACACGCCGGATCGACTGATGTCGAGCACTCGCACAGGGACGGAAGCGTTCAGTTCGCGCCCGGTCACCAACGGATTCCCGGCCCCGACGATCGCCGAGAACGCGTCATCCTCGCGTCTGAGAAGGTCGGCGTCGGTGGCCACGCGCCGGGCGAAGGCTTGCTGTTCGGGCGGGTGGGTGCCGCAGCGTCAAGGTTGAAGCAGCCGGATGACGGCCGCATTCAGGCAATCGGTGAAGGGAGAGGGATTCGCGTGGATGGTAGCATGCGTCAACCTTCATGCCTCAGCTCCCCGTCCCACGCGATCGCGCGCTGTATGCCGATGTTGTCGGCGGCGTGACGACGTTCTTCACGATGGCCTACATCGTGTTCGTCAATCCCAGCATTCTCGCCACCCGCGGGACCGGCATGCCGTTCTCCGGTGCGTTGACCGCGACCGTGCTCATTGCCAGCAGCATGACGCTGCTGATGGGCCTTTACGCGCGCCTGCCGTTCGCCGTGGCTCCCGGCATGGGCCTCAACGCCTTCTTCGCGTTCACGATCGTTCTGCAGGACAAGGTGCCCTGGCAGACGGCGCTCGGCATGGTCTTCTGGGCCGGCGTGCTGTTCCTCGTCGTGTCGGCCACGCCCTTGCGGGAGCACATCGCGCTGGCGATCCCTCCGCCGCTTCGGTCCGCCGCATCAGCGGGCATCGGGCTGCTGCTCACGTTCATCGGCCTGCGAAACGCCGGGCTCATCGTCGGTGATCCGTCCACGCTGGTGCGCATGGGCGCGCTCGACCACCGTGCGGTGTTCCTGCTGCTGGGCATCCTCGTCGCGGCGGCGCTGATGCGCCGGAGCAACCCGCTGGCGTTCCTGGCGGCCATTTTCTCGGCGACCGCGCTCGCCTGGACGCTCGGGTACGCGAAGCCGCCGGACACGCTGGCCAGCGCGCCGGACGTTTCCTCGGTGTTCCTGGCGCTCGACATCCGAGGCGCGCTCAGGCTCGGTCTGCTGCCGGCGACGCTCGCGATCCTTTTCACCGACCTGTTCGATTCGCTTTCGACCTTCATCGGCGTGGCCAGCGCGGCCGGCCTCACCGACCCCGACGGCCGTCCGATCAACCTGCGTCGCGGCCTCATCGTCGACGCGGTGGCGACGCTCGGCTCCGGCCTGGCGGGCACGTCGCCGGGAACCGCGTATGTGGAAAGCATCGCGGGGATTCGCATGGGCGCTCGCACGGGCCGCGCCTCGGTGGTGACGGCGCTCTGCTTCATGCCGTGCTTTTTCCTCGGACCGCTGGCCGCGGCCGTCCCCGGCTACGCGACGGCGGCCGTGCTCGTCCTGGTCGGCGTGTCGATGTTCCAGTCCATTTCGACGATCGAGTTCTCGTCGCTCGAGGACGCGCTGCCCGCGTTCGTCACGGTGGTGCTGATTCCGCTCACGCTCTCCATCACCCAGGGCATCCTCTGGGGATTCCTCCTGCACACGCTGCTCTATGCCGTGGCGGGACGATGGCGGGAGGTCGGTCTGACGCTCTGGCTGCTCTCTGCCCTGTCGGCGGGACTTCTCCTGCTCGGACACTGAGCGGATCGGCAACAGCCGACCGGCTCGCGCTGATTACACCATTCCACCCTATCTGATATACCATGGTGTAATCATGCCTCTGAACATCAAGAACGCCGCAGTGGAGCGCCTCGCCGCCGAAGTGGCCCGTCTGACGGGCGAGTCCAAGACCGAAGCGATCCGACGGGCGCTCGATGAGCGGCGGCGGCGGCTCAAAGGCCTGTCGGCCGAACGGCGTCGTGCGCGCGTCCTGCGATTCCTCGAAAAGAAAGTGTGGCCGACGCTGCCCGCCGGCGAGCGCGGCCGCCGGCTCACACGCGCCGAGGAAGACGACATCCTGGGCTACGGACCCTCTGGCGTATGACACTCGACTCGTCGGCGCTCATCGCGATTCTGTTCTCGGAGCACGGGCATCTCGACCTCATCGACCGGATCCTCGTCGCCGAGAGCGTGCGCGTGGCGGCGCCCACGCTGGTCGAGGCGAGCATGGTCCTCGCTGGTCGTCGTCGGACGAAGGCGGTGGGTGAGGTGGAGGCTTTGGTGCAGGAGCTGGGCGTCACCGTGGTGCCGTTCGGCGAACGCGAATGGCACGCGGCGGTCGCCGCCTTCCTCCGCTTCGGCCGCGGCCGCCACGCGGCGGCGCTCAACTTCGGCGACTGTCTGGCCTACGCCGCCGCCGTCGTCGCCAACGATTCCCTGCTGTTTGTCGGCGTCGACTTCGGACTGACCGATGTCAGGGCCGCCTGAGCGAGTCGGTGGCTGCGCGAAGTCGTCGACATACAACGTGACGTCACGCGACACGCCGCGCCTCAGATTCGATTCGCGGCCTGATCCGATCGCGCAGCGCGCCGCGAGTCACGAGATCGACGCGCACGCCGAGAGTGTCCTCGAGGAGGAACTTCTAACGCGTCACGGGAAGAGCAACGAGCGCGTCCACGACGCCCCACGCCGCTCGTACAGGATGCGGTCGTGGAGCCTGTTCGGATCGCGCGTCCAGAACTCAATCGATTGCGGCACAAGGCGGAAACCGGTCCAGAACGGCGGGCGCGAAACCGTGGCGCCCTCGAACCGATCGCGGGCCTCACGGACGCGCTGATCGAGCACGGCGCGCGACTCGAGCACCTCGCTTTGCATGGAGGCCCACGCGCCGATCTGGAATTCGCGTGGACGCGTGGCGAAATACGCGTCGGCCTCGGTATCCGACACGCGCTCGACGCGACCCTCGACGCACACCTGTTTGTCGGGCGGCCAGTAGAAGGTCAGCGCGGCGTAGGGATTCGCCTCCAGCGCGCGTGCCTTACGGCTTCCGAGGTTCGTGTAGAACACGAACCCGCGCTCGTCGGCCGCCTTCAGCAGGACGTAGCGCCCTGACGGACGCCCGTCGGCGTCGACGGTCGACAACACCATCGCGTCGGGTTCGGAACCCCGCCGCGCCGCCTGCTCGAACAGGTCCGAGAACAGCCTGATCGGATCCTCGGACATCGCCCCATTCGTCATCGCGTCTCACTCCGCACGGATCACGTCAGCAGCATCTTAATCTCGGAAGGCGCTCGAGTGGACGGAGGTAGCGCAGGCCTGTGAGACATGCCATGTTCAACGCAGAGCACGCAGAGATCGCCGAGAATACCCGAGGTTTTTCCCTGCGGTCTCCGCGGTCTTCGGCACCGCCAGCACCCACAGCGCGATTCCGGCGAGCACGGAGAGGTTGGGAAACAGCAGCGGCGCCATTGGCGGCGCGCCGCTCAGAATCTTCTCGAACCACGTGGCCGCGGGCTGATGCACGACCGACGAGAGATGAAACCCGAAGCCGATCACGCCGACCACGGCCTGAATCCCGAGCACTGCAGCGCACGGCCGCAGGTACGAAGCCGTCACCTCGACGAGGAACGGCACGATGAGAGAGCCGATCGCGAAGGCGCCCGTCACGACCGGCAGCCACTCCATCGGACTGAAAAACGCGTTCTGCGCGTGATCGGTGAGGCTGAAGACGAAGTCGCCGATGAAGCCGCCGAGCGCGAGCAGGAGGATCTACATCGGCCAGTCCCCCGATCGTGCGTCGACCATTCGGTTCGCGATGAGCAGCAGCCCGAGCCCTGTGTAATCTGGAGCAGCTTCTCAGAAT
>QHWJ01000079.1 GCA_003222535.1 Acidobacteriota bacterium
ACGCTGTTCGGCGAGCTCCTCGACGACGTGTTCGGCCTCGGGCCGCTCGAGCCGCTGCTGCGCGACACGACGATCAGCGACATCCTGGTCAACACGCACAAGCACGTATTCGTCGAGCGCAACGGCACGCTCGAGAAGGTGGCCGCCACGTTTCAGGATGACCGCCACCTGATGCGCGTCATCGATCGCATCGTCAGCGCCGTCGGCCGGCGTGTGGACGACAGCTCGCCGATGGTCGACGCGCGGCTCCCGGACGGCTCGCGCGTGAACGCCATCATCCCGCCGCTGGCCGTCGACGGGCCGCTCCTCTCGATCCGGCGGTTCCCGGCCGAGCGGCTCAAGGCCGAAGATCTCGTCACCCTGCGCGCGCTCACCAGGCCGATGCTCGACTTCCTGTCGCACTGCGTGAAGGCGCGGCTCAACGGGCTCATCAGCGGCGGCACCGGCGCCGGCAAGACGACGCTGTTGAACGTCCTGTCGAGCTTCATCTCCGAGCGCGAGCGCATCGTCACCATCGAGGACGCCGCGGAGCTCCAGCTCCACCAGGAGCACGTGGCGCGCCTCGAGACCCGGCCGCCGAACGTGGAAGGCAAGGGCGCCATCCGGCAGCGCCAGCTGATGATCAACGCCCTCCGTATGCGTCCCGATCGCATCGTCGTCGGCGAGGTGCGCGGGGAGGAAGCGCTCGACATGCTGCAGGCGATGAACACCGGCCACGACGGATCGCTGACCACCGTGCACGCGAACACGCCCCGCGACGCGCTGACGCGCGTCGAGACGATGATCGCGATGGGCGCGACCAATCTGCCCGAGCGCGCGATGCGCCAGCAGATTTCGTCGGCGATCCAGCTCGTGGTGCAGCAGACGCGCCTCAGCGACGGCTCGCGCAAGATCACGAGCATCTCCGAAATCACGGGGATGGAAGGCGACGTGATCACGATGCAGGAGATTTTCGTGTTCGAGAAGGTCGGGATCACGCAGGACGGCAAGGTGGTCGGTCGATTCCGCGCCACCGGCGTCCGCCCGAAATGCTGCGAACGGTTGAAGGCCTCGGGCATCCACCTGCCGGCGGACATGTTCGAAGGCGTGACGGAGGTGCGCTGATGCTGCTGGCGCTTGCCGTCTTCTTTCTGGCGACGGGGGGCATCATGGGCGCCTACGCGGCGTTCACGTACCTGCCGGGCGTGTTCGCCGCGCGGCGTCTCGACCGCCGGCTGCGCGACGTCTCCTTCGAGTGGCCGGATGCGGATCCGAAAGCGCCCGGCGAGACCGTCGTGAAGGCCGCGGCGGAAGGGCCGCTGCCGGGGATCGATCGCCTGCTGTCACGCACGGGCGCGGGCTTCCGCCTGGCCCGGCTGATCGAGCAATCGGGCGTGCGGACGAGCCCGAGCGCCGTGCTGACCATCAGCGGCCTCGCCGCCACCACCGCGGGCCTGGGGGTGTGGCTGTTCGTCCCGCGGCCCTTTGCCCCCGTGATCGCCGCCCTGTTTGCCGGTTCCGCGCCGTTCGGCTGGCTTATGCACCGCCGATCGAGGCGCCTGAAGCTCTTCGAAGAGCAGTTCCCCGAGGCGCTCGACCTCCTGTCGCGCGCGATCCGCGCCGGTCACGCGTTCCAGACGGCGCTTGGCATGGTCGCCGACGAGCTCAAAGAACCGGTCGGCCCCGAGTTCAAGAAGACCTTCGAGCAGCAGAACTTCGGTCTGCCGCTGCGCGACGCGCTGAACGAGATGGCCGCTCGCATCGCGATCCTCGACGTGCGCTTCTTCGTCACCGCCGTCCTCATCCAGCGCGACACCGGCGGCAACCTGTCGGAGATTCTCGACAACCTCGCCCACGTCGTGCGTGAGCGGTTCAAGATCCGGCGGCAGGTCCGGGTGCACACGGCGCACGGCCGCTTCACCGGCTACGTGCTGCTGGCGCTGCCCGCCGCGCTCGCCATCGCCCTGTCGTTCATCAACCCGGAGCACATGCAGACGCTGTTCCGCGAAAAGATGGGTCAGACGATGTTGATGGGCGCGATCGTCATGCAGACGGTCGGCTTTCTGTGGATTCGCCAGGTGATCAAAATCGAGGTGTGAGCATGATGTTGCTGCTTCCGCTGCTCGCGTTTCTGTTCGCGTCGCTGCTGGTGGCCGCCGCCGCGCTGGCGCTTGCACCCAGCGGCGCCGCGACGATCGAGCGCCGCCTCGGCGAGGCGACCGGCGCGCGCGTCCGGCAGCCGAGCGACGAACCCGGGTACGACCGCGTCATCCTGGACGCGCTGAAAAAATTCGGCAGCGTGGCGCCGCAGTCACCCAAAGAGATGGGCAAGCTGCAGCGCAAGCTGGTGACCGCCGGCTTCCGCGCCCACGAAGCCGTCGCCGTCTTTTTCGGCATCAGGCTCGCCTGCGCGCTGCTCGCGTTCGCGCTGACCGCGTCGCCGATTCTGTTCCACCCGAATCTGCCGCTGGCGCTCGGCGCGTGCGCCCTGGGGTACCTGCTGCCGAGCATGGCGCTCGGACGCCTCGCGAAGCGGCGCCAGCATCGCATCCGGCTGGGACTGCCCGACGCGCTCGATCTCCTCGTGGTGAGCGTCGAAGCCGGGCTCGGTCTCGATCAGGCGATTCAACGCGTCGGCGAGGAGCTCGCCTTCGCGCATCCGGACCTGTCGGAGGAATTGCGGCTCATCAATTTCGAGCTGCGCGCGGGTAAAGGACGCGTAGACGCGCTCAGGAATCTCGCCGAACGCACGGGCGTGGACGACGTCATCTCGCTGGTGGCGATGCTGGTGCAGACCGACAAGTTCGGCACGAGCGTCGCCCAGTCGCTGCGCGTCCACTCCGACACGGTCCGCACGAAGCGGCGCCAGCGCGCGGAGGAGGCCGCGGCCAAGACCGGCGTGAAGATGGTGTTCCCGCTCGTGTTCTGCATTTTTCCCGCGATTTGGGTCGTGACAATCGGGCCGGCGGCCATCAAGTTCGTGCAAATCCTCTTCCCCATGGCGCAGAAATGAGCGTCACGGCACCGTCGCTGCCCGAGATTCGGAACACCGCGCCGCCGCCGCGCGTGCCGGCGTCGCTTCAGGAGACCGGACTGGGTGCGGACCAGATCGAGCAGCTTGTCATCAAGACGCTCTACGGCGGCGAGGCGAACGGCCTCGCGCTCGCCGATCGGATACGGCTCCCGTTCCCGATCCTCGAGCCGATCGTCGAGCGCGTGCGCGCCCAGCAGCTCGTCGAAGTCCGCGGCTCGAGCGGATCGGGATCGGCGGGCTACCGCTATGCCTTGACCGACGCGGGCCGCGATCGCGCGCGCCTGTACATGGAGGTCAGCCAATACGTCGGTCCGGCCCCGGTGCCCCTGGCCGCCTACGTCGCGGAGATGCGCGCGCTGGCGGCGGCGCGCGTCTACATGGATCGCGAGCGCCTCCGGCAGGGCTTTTCCCATCTGATCGTCAGCGATGTGGTGCTCGAGCAGCTGGGCCCGGCCCTCAACGCCGGGAAGGCGATGTTTCTGTACGGTCCGCCCGGGAACGGGAAGACCGTGATCGCGGAAGGCCTGGGCCGCACGCTGGGCGGCGACATGTACATGCCGTACGCGATCGACGTCGACGGCCAGACCATCACCATGTTCGACCCGATCAACCACGAGTCGCTCGAAACCGACGCCGGGCCGTCGAGCGTCATCGCGGTCGCGCCGCGGGATCGCCGGTGGGTCCGCATCCGGCGTCCGGTGGTGATGGTCGGCGGCGAGCTCACGCTCGACATGCTCGATCTGACGTTCAACCCGATCGCGAAATTCTACGAGGCGCCGATTCAGCTGAAGGCCAACGGCGGCGTCTTTCTCGTCGACGACTTCGGCCGCCAGCGGATACGTCCGCAGGACCTGCTGAACCGCTGGATCGTGCCGCTCGAGAGCCGCATCGACTACCTCACGCTGCACACGGGCAAGAAATTCCAGGTGCCGTTCGACGTCCTCATCTGTTTCGCCACCAACCTGAACCCCGAGTCGCTCGCCGACGAGGCTTTTCTCCGGCGCATTCCCTACAAGATTCCGATCGAGGATCCGACCCTCGACGAGTTCACGCGGATCTTCGCGTTGAACTGCCGCCGCCGGAACCTGCGTTTTCACCAGGTGCTGGTGGCCTACCTGCAGCGCCGTCATTACGGACCCGCGGGCCGTCCGCTGCGTGCGTGTCACCCCCGCGACCTGCTGGATCAGGTCACCGCTCTGTGCCGCTATCGCGGGATCGAGCCGATCATCACGCGAGAGCTGCTCGATGCCGCGTGCGCGTCGTATTTCGTGACCACGTCGACCAAACCCGCGCCCGTCGTGGCGCCGCCGCCCACGACGGCTCGCAGGCGCCTGGAGGTGCATTGATGACTGCCCTGCGCAGCGCAACCCTTCCGCAGCCGCTCGCTTCGGGCTGGCCGCGCCTGGCCAGGCTGCCGGTCGGCGGCCTGACCCGCGAGATGTTCACCGACCTGGTGGCGCGCGCGGTGATCGGCGGGCTGTTCGCGCTGCTCTCGATCAACCTCTTCGCCGACTTCATGCGCACCGGCCGCGTCACCGGTCTGCTGCTCGTCGCGGGCGAGTCGCTCGTGGTGGTGCTGACAATCGCTCGCCGGCGCGCGCGGCTGGTCGACCGGTCCGCGGCCGCGGCCGCGATGACGACGCTCTCGCTGGTCGCACCGCCGCTGCTGCGCGCGAGCCAGGGGGCCCCGCTGGCGCCCGACGGCGTGACCGCGATGATCTCCGCGGCGGGGCTGGCCCTGGTGGTCGTGGGGAAGGTCGCCCTCGGCCGCAGTTTCGGCGTCGCACCGGCCAACCGCGGCGTCGTCGTCCGTGGACCGTACACGCTCGTGCGGCACCCGATCTACACCGGCTATCTGATCACGCACGTGGGCTTCCTCGTGGCGAATCCGACACCGTGGAATGTCTCCGTCCTTCTGCTCGCGGACGCCGCGCTCATCCTTCGCGCGCTCATGGAGGAGCGGGTGTTGAGCGGCGACGTCGAGTACCGGCGGTACTGCCTGCGGGTCGGATGGCACCTCGTGCCGGGAGTCTTCTGATGGCCGTCTCGCTGATGAACGCACGAACGCGCGAGCCGGTGGCGACCTCGGTGGAGCTCGCCGTGACGCGGAAGTCCAGGCGGCGCGGCCTGCTCGGCCGCGACCGTCTCGAGGACTCCGCCGCATTGATTCTCGAGCCGTGCGCCGCCGTGCACACCGCGTTCATGCGCTTCCACATCGACGTCGTGTTCGTGAATCGCGGCGGCTACGCCGTGAAAATCGTCGAGGACGTGCCGCCCTGGCGGATCGCGCTGTCGGCGCGCGCGCATGCGGTGATCGAGATGGCGGCCGGGAGCCTGCGCCGCCTCGACCTGTCGCTCGGAGATCGCCTCTACGTGCTGCCGGCGTCCGACACGGCGGGGACGCTGACGTCCAGCCGGGACGGGAAGAATTCGTGGACCAGCTTCTGCGCTTGACGACGGAATTCGGCGCCCGCTCGCCCGTTCTGTAAGCAGCCGGCCACCAGAGACGAAAAACCGCTTCAGATGCCGGTCCCGCGAACGGCACAGTTTCCGCATCAGGCGTCGCCATGGATCCTGCACTGGCCCACCCCGCAGCGCCCGCACCGGTGACCTTCGGGGATGGTCTCGGCGAACGCCACAAGGTCGTCGATCGCGCGCGGAACGAACCGGTCGAAGTTTTCCGGCTGCGCGGCGAGCTCACGTCGGTCCCGGCGTTCGAGTTCGCCCTGCGCGAACGCGTGAGCCGACTCTCGTCGTTCCGCCATCCGTGCTACGCGCACGTGCGCAGCGTCGAGCGGCTGAAGGATCCCTCATCGACGCTGGCGCTCGTGTCCGACGTGACGGCCGGCGTGCGGCTCTCCGAGCTGCTGGCGTTCGCCGACCGCGCGCACGTCACCCTCGACATCGATGCCGCCCTGTGCCTGCTCGGGCAGCTGGTGCCCGCGGTGGCGATGCTGCACGCGATCGGGCCGGAGATCGCCCACGGCGCGCTGGCCGCCGAGCGCATCATGGTCACCCCGGGCGCGCGCATCACCATCGTCGAGCATGTGATGGGATCGGCGATCGAGCAGCTGCGGTTCACCCGCGAACGATACTGGAAGGATCTGCGAATCGCGCTGCCGCACGGCGCCGGCGCGCCGAAGTTCGATCACCGCGTCGACGTCACACAGCTGGGCGCCGTTGCGCTGTCACTCATTCTCGGCCGTCCCCTGCTCGACGATGAAGGGCCGTCACGCCTGGGCAACGTTGTCGCGTCGGCGTGGGCCGTCTCCGCGCGCGGCGGCCTCGAGCCGCTGCCGGCGGGTCTGCGCGCGTGGCTCACGAGCGCGCTGCAGCTCGATCCGCGAAGCTCGTTCGCCTCCGCGGTCGACGCGCAGGCCGGGCTGGAGCGCGTGCTCGGCGAGAGCGATTACCTCGCCGCGCCCGCGACGCTCGAATCGTTCCTCGGGCAGTACCACGCGACGCTCGATCCGGTCCCCCCGGTGGAGGTTCGACAGCCGCCGCCGCTTGCGCAGCCTCAGCCGGTCGCCGTGGTCCACGCTGTCCCGGTGGCGGCTCCGGCGGTCAGCCATGTCCCGGCGGCGGCGCCGGCTGCCCCGAGCCGGCCGGCGCTGCCCCCGACTCCTGAGCCGCCACCCGCGGTGAAGCTGCAACCCGCCGCCCTGCACACGGTGTTTCCGCCCGCCCCTCTCGACGCGTCACCGGTTGACGACGACACGGCGCCGCCTCGTGAGCCGCGCAAGGGGTGGCAGTTCGCGGCGGCGGCGATTGTCCTGATCGCGCTCGCGGGCGGCGGCGTGGCGGCGGCGCGCCGGTATGCCGCTCCGCGCGCCGCCACGCATGACGGGATGCTGATTGTCAGCACGAATCCGCCGGGCGCGCGGCTGTTCGTCGACGGCGTGGAGCGAGGCGTCACGCCCGTGACGGTGACGCTCAACGCAGGCCCGCACGCGCTCGAACTGCGCGGGGACGGCGACCCGCGCCTCGTGCCCATCACCATGACCGCCGGGGCGCAGATGTCGCAGTACATCGATCTGCCGAAGACGGCGGCGACGCTCGGCCACCTGCAGGTGCGGACCGAGCCGGCCGGCGCGCGAGTGAGCGTCGACGGAATCCCGCGCGGCACGTCACCGGTCACGATCGGAGAATTGGCGCCGGGCGAGCACGGGGTGCTCCTCGAAAGCGATCTCGGATCGGTGAAGCAGACCGTCACGGTCGAGGCCGGCATCACGGCGTCGCTGATGGTTCCGCTCGGTGCGCCACAGGGTGCGCCTGTCTCGGGCTGGATCGCGGTCTCCGCGCCGGCCGACGTGCAAGTCTTCGAGAACACGCGGCTGCTCGGCAGCAGCCAGAGCGACCGGCTCATGATCTCGGCGGGCCGTCACGAGATCGAGATCGTCAACGAAACGCTCGGCTACCGCGCGACGCGCACCGTGCAGGTGGCCCCGGGCAAGGTGTCGCCGATCAAAATCGAATTCCCCAAAGGCACCATCGCGCTGAACGCGGTTCCCTGGGCCGAGGTGTGGGTGGACGGTGACAAGGTCGGCGACACGCCGATCGGCAACCTGCAACTCGCGATCGGGCCGCACGAAATCGTGTTTCGGCATCCCGACCTCGGCGAGCAGCGTCACGCCGCGATGATTACGCTCGCGGCGCCGGCCCGCCTCAGCGTCGACTTGAGGAAACAATGACACACCGGCGTTCGTCCGCGCGCATCGGCTCGTTGGTCGCGGCCATCGTTCTGACGGCAGCCAGCGTCCAGGCGCAGGACGGCGAGCTCGCCGCGGCGCGCGATCTCTACGCGTCGGCCGCCTACGACGATGCGCTGGCGGTGCTGAATCGTTTGCGCTCCTCGGACCACGCCCCGAGCCAGTCGCGCGCCATCGAACAGTACCGTGCGTTCTGTCTGCTGGCGCTCGGCCGCGCCGCCGATGCCGAGCAGGCGATCGAAGCGGTGGTGGCCGCGGAGCCGTCCTTCAATCCGAGCGACGGCGACGTGTCGCCCCGCGTGCGGTCGGCGTTCACGACCGTCCGGCGCCGGATGCTGCCGGTGATCATCCAGCAGAAGTACGCGCAGGCGAAAGCCGCCTTCGATCGGAAGGAATTTGCCGCCGCCACCGACGGGTTCGGCCAGGTGCTCGCCGCGCTCGCGGATCAGGACGTGGCCGCCGAGGTGAACCAGCCGCCGCTCTCGGACCTGCGAATGCTCGTCGTGGGCTTTGCGGAGCTGAGCGCCAGGGCCGCAGCGCCGCCACCTCAACCGCCGCCGGTCCAGGTGGCTGCGCCACCGCCGCCGCCGCGTCTCCCGGCGCCGCCGCGCATCTACACGGCTGCCGACTCGAACGTCGTGCAGCCGGCCATCATCAACCAGGCGCTGCCGCTCGTTCCGGGCCAGGTCGCGATCCCGCGCACCGGAATGCTTGAAATGGTGATCGACGAAGCCGGGACGGTCGAGTCGGCGGTCATGGGTGCATCGGTGACGCCGGCCTACGACGCGCTCGTGGTTGCGGCGACCAAAGCCTGGCGCTACAAGCCGGCCACGTTGAACGGCGCGCCCGTGAAGTTCCGCAAAATCCTGCAAATCAATATCAAGGTGTCGCCGTAGCGCGACCTCGTCTGCTCCACTGATAACGAAGATTCGCTCGCCGACGGATCGTCACCCGGCGGTTTGAGGTGAAGCTTCGTTACAAGTCCGGCGGTCGCGATCGATTGCCGCTGACGCGACGCGCCGGCTGCCGACGCGGCGTTCGCTCGCTGCGACCGTCAATCGACCTGGCCCTGGCACGCTTTCCGCGCACGTCGCGATCGCCGCAGCGCGATCGTTCCCTCGGTTCCGGCCGCCCGATCCCACCCGGCCGAGGAGGGAGCTGCTACACTACCGGCCCATGATGACGCGCTCGATGAAAACCAGTGCGGCGAGTGGCGTGATGCTGGTGTGCGCCGTCGCCATCGCATGGGTCCGCGCGCAAGGGGTCCCGGTGAAGACGACGGGCATCCCGGACGCCGCCAGGCTGGAGCGCATGGCGGCACGATTCGCGCCGACCGAGATCGGCGCCGATCTCTCGACGCTCTCCGACGCCGACCGGCGCGTGCTCGCGAAGCTCGTGGAGGCGTCGAAGATCATCGACGGGCTGTTCCTGCGGCAGGTGTGGGCGGGCAACAACGCGATGCTGCTGGACCTGGTCCGCGATCAGTCGCCGATCGGACGCGCGCGCCTGCGCTATTTCCTCCTCAACAAAGGGCCGTGGTCGCGGCTCGATCACAACGAGGTATTCGTGCCCGGGGCGCCCCCGAAGCTGGCGCCGGCGAACTTCTATCCCGACGGTGCGTCGAAAGCCGAGGTCGAACGGTGGATCCAGTCGCTGCCCGAAGCGGAGCGCGTCGGCGCCACCGGCTTTTTCACCGTCATCCGCCGCGCCGGCAACAGTTTCTCGCTCGTCCCGTACAACGTCGAGTACCAGGGGGAGCTTGCGCTGGCGGCCGCGCGCCTGCGCGAGGCGGCGCAGCTGGCGACGGAGCCGACGCTCAAGACGTTTCTCACCAGGCGCGCCGACGCGTTTCTCTCGAACGACTATTACGCCAGCGACGTCGCCTGGATGGAGCTGAAGGGCGCGATCGAACCGACCATCGGTCCGTACGAGGTGTACGAAGACGAGCTGTTCAACTACAAGGCGGCCTTCGAAGCGTACGTCACCGTGCGGGACCTGGCGGAGACCGCGAAGCTGCAGAAGTTCGCCGGCGAGCTGCAGGACATCGAGAATCATCTGCCGATCGATCCGAAATACCGCAATCCCAGACTCGGCGCCCTGGCGCCGATCGTCGTCGTCAACGAGATTTTCGCGGCCGGCGACGGCAACCGCGGCGTGCAGACGGCGGCGTTCAACCTGCCGAACGACGAGCGGGTCGTGCGCGAAAAAGGCGCGAAGCGCGTGATGCTCAAGAACGTCCAGGATGCGAAGTTCGCGAAGACGCTCGCGCCGATTTCCAAGATCGTCCTCGCCTCCGCGGACCAGCCGTCGCTGTCTTTCGAGGCGTTCTTCACCCACATCGTCGTGCACGAGCTGATGCACGGGCTTGGGCCGCACAGCATCACGGCGGGCGGCCGTCAGACGACCGTCCGGCAGGAGCTGAAGGAAACCTACAGCGCGCTCGAGGAGGCCAAGGCCGACATCTCGGCGCTGTTCGCGATCCAGCATCTGATCGACAAGGGCGTGCTGCCGAAGTCGTTCGAGGGATCGCTCTACACGACGTTTCTCGCGTCGGCGTTCCGATCCATCCGCTTCGGCGTGAACGAAGCGCACGGCCGCGGCATCGCGATTCAGCTGAACTACCTGCTCGACCAGCGGGGGGTCATCGTCAACGCGGACGGCACGTTTGTCGTCAACCCCGATCGCGTGAAGGAAGGCGTCATGGGCCTGACGCGCGACATCATGACCATTCAAGCCGAGGGCGATTACGGGAAGGCCAGGGCACTGGGCGAGCGGCTCGGCGTCGTGCGCCCGGCGGTGCAACGGGCGCTGGACAAGCTCGCATCCGTTCCCGTGGATATCGAGCCTCGATTCGTGACAGTGGATCACTTTTGATACGGTCGAGGTCAGACGGATCGCTGGGTGTCTTTCGTCTGGCGGAAACCGAACGAATCTGTCACGCTGCTCAACGGTTCGTTTCAGACGCGCAGTTCCACGCTCTGCCCGAACACATTGCTTCCCCAGCAGATGATCGGGACCGTCGCACGCGTCGGGAATCTGGTGAGACCAAGCCTCCGCATTCTTCTGATTGAAGACTCCGTCGATGACGCCTCGCTCGTGGTGTGCGAGCTCGCCCGTGGCGGCTACGACGTCATGTGTGAGCGCGTCGACAGGCCGGCCGCCGTGGTTGCGGCGCTCGATCGCCAGGCGTGGGACATCGCGATCGCCAGCTACGGAATGCCCGCCTTTGCGGGGGCGCCGGCAATCGACCTGCTCCGGCAGGGGGACGCCGACCTGCCGTTCATCTTCATGTCGGGCACGATCGGCGAGGACGCCGCGGTCGCGGCGATGCGGATGGGCGCCCACGATTACATCATGAAGGGCAACCTGACGCGCCTGCTACCCGCCGTCGAGCGGGAGCTGCGCGACGCCGGCGTGCGTCGCGAGCGCCGGCGCGTCGAGCAGCGGCTCGCGCACCTGGCGTATCACGACGCCCTGACCGACCTGCCGAACCGCGCGCTGCTGCACGACCGACTCGATCAGGCCGCGCGCGTCGCGAACCGTGAAGGCACGACCCTGGCGCTGCTGCTCCTGGACCTGAACGGCTTCAAGGAGATCAACGACACGCTGGGCCATCATGCCGGCGACCGCGTGCTGCAGTTTGTGGCGGCGCGCCTGCGCGCCACGCTGCGCGAGGTGGACACGGTCGCCCGGCTCGGCGGAGACGAGTTCGCCGTCGTGCTGCCGCTCGCCGACATCAACGGCGCGCTGCTGGCGGCCCAGAAGATCCTGGACGAGCTCGCGCAGCCGTGCGTCATCGACGGCCAGTCGCTGATCGTGCGCGCCAGCCTCGGCGTCGCCTGTTTGCCAGAGCACGGGGCGTCGGCGGATACGCTGCTGCGGAAGGCCGATGTTGCGATGTACGTCGCGAAGAGCGACGGCGTGGGGATCGCCGTGTACGCGCCCACCCGCGACCGCCACACGCATCGCCGCCTGACCCTCATCTCCCAGTTCCGCAAAGGGCTCGACGAAAGTCAGTTCTTCCTCGAGTACCAGCCGATGCTCCACCTGCAGAAGAACATGATCATCGGCGTCGAGGCGCTCGTACGGTGGAATCATCCGCAGCAGGGCCGCCTGCTGCCAGCCGAGTTCATCGACCTGGCCGAGCAGACCGGCCTGATCAATCCGCTGACGACGATCGTGATCGAGACGGCGATCCGCGAGTGGAGCCAGACCGGGACCGAGCCGCGGCTGACCGTCGCGGTGAACCTCTCGCCCCGGACGCTGCTGGACCCGATTCTGCCCCTGCGGATCGCGGACATGCTCGCCGTGTACGGGGCGCCGCCCTCGTCGCTCGCGCTCGAGATCACCGAAAACATCCTCATGTCCGATCCCGCGCGCTCGATGGACTGCCTCCAGCGGCTCCACGCCATGGGCATCAGGCTCGTGCTGGACGACTTCGGCACCGGCTATTCGTCGCTCAGCTATCTGCGCCGGCTGCCGGTCGACGAGCTCAAGATCGATCGATCGTTCGTCGCCGGCCTCGCCAGCGGACTGGACGAGGTGATCGTGCGCTCGACGATCGATCTCGCGCACAACCTCGGGCTGACCGTGGTCGCCGAGGGCGTCGAGAACGAGAACGCGCAGACGCGTCTCTGTGAGATGGGCTGCGACGCCGCCCAGGGCACCTTCATCAGCCCCCCGGCCGGAGCGTCAGTCGTCCGCGACTGGCTGCGTCGACAGACGCTGCTCGGGCTCCCATAACCTGCCTCATCGCGGATCTCGGACTGCGGAGCTGATTCCGCGCGGGCTCCGAAATCCGCAGTCGCAATCCGCAACTGACGCTCGTCATCGCTACTGGGTCAGGTAGGTCAGATAGGTCTGGTAGGTCAGGTAGGTCAGATAGGTCAGGTAGGTCTGGTGGGTCTCGTAGGTCTGGTAGG
>QHWJ01000405.1 GCA_003222535.1 Acidobacteriota bacterium
CGATCCGACGGTCGGTGTCAAGACCGACTATTCGGATATCGGGCCGCGCCTCGGGTTCTCGGCGACGGCGCCGCACCGAATGGTCTTTCGTGGCGGCTTCGGGATCACCTACACGCCTGTGCTCCGGGGAGCGGGATCGTTCCTGAAGAATCCTCCGTTCACGCAGAACTACGGGCCCTTCACGAGCGCAGCCACTTCCGGTGGGCGGCCGACGCTGTTTCTGTCAGACGTACCGCCGCCGCTGGTCTTCAACGACCCGACTCGTCCAGAAGGACAACTCGGCCAGCAGGTCACCAACTACAAGGCCGCCCGATCCAGGCAGTCCAACTTCTTCGTCGAGAAGCAACTGGGCGGCAATGTCGTATCGATCGGTTACATCGCATCGCGTTCCGATCGCATCAACCTCAACCAGAACATCAACCTGCCTACGGTAGGTCCCGGATCGGTGCAGGCGCGACGGCCGTTGTTCTCCCAATATCCGTTGTTGACGAACATCAACATGATCACGAACCTGGGCGAAAAGACCTACGATGCCGCTCAGGTGATGTTCCAGCGCCGATATGTCGGCGGCCTGAATTTCACGACGCATTACACGCTGGCGCACGCCCGTCAATTGACGCTGGCTCCCTGGGACAACACCATCCTCGAGTGGGGCGATATCCCAACCTACGACATCAGGCACCACTGGGTCGGACTTGTCGGCTATCAACTGCCATGGGGGGAGGGACTCCACGGCGTCGCGCGCGGGTTCCTCGCGGGCTGGCAGGTCAATCTCGTCGCCAACTACTCTTCGGGGGGCGCGTTCACGATCGTCAACGCGTCGTCGCAGACGAACGTCGGCGGCAGCGATCGACCCAACTTGATCGGCGATCCGAACTTGCCGTCGAGCGAACGCACGCTCCAGCGCTGGTTCAACACAGCGGCTTTTGCACTCCAGCCTCAGTTCACGGCCGGCAACGTCGGCGTCGGCACGATGCACGGCCCGTCTCAGCGGCGCGTGGATTTCTCGCTCAGCAAGTCTCTACGCCAGACCGGATCCAGGAGTGTCCAGGTTCGCTTGGAGGTGTTCAACATCACGAACACGCCAAATTTTCAGCCGCCGGACGGGAACTTCGGTTCGACGACGTTCGGAAGCATCTCGAGCACTGGAAATGCCATTCCGCGTCAGATGCAGTTCGGCCTCAAGTACCTGTTCTAAGGTCCGCGTTCATTTCACGTCGGCGCGACCGCTCGGGCCCAGGATGCGAAGGAACGTAGACACTCTCACAATTCCGGCGCGGCCGAAGCGAGCGAGCTTGAGCAAGTGCGGGTCGCCGGTCACGATGAGATCCGCGTCGACCTTCTCGGCGCATTCAAGGATGCGATTGTCCGTGGCATCGCTGACAATCGATAGATGTGGTGCTGTCTTCACGACTTGAGCCGTTCGGCTGATCGACTTGAGCGCGGCTCGGGTGCGGCCTTCATGCCATTCGAACTTGCCCCGAAGCTTCGATGCCAGTTCGGTCAAAATCGCGACGGAGGTGAACAGGTCGACGTCGCCCAATCGCGCTCGACGGTACGCGTCGTCGCTGAAACTGCCCGGAATCACAAAGGCAGAGACGTAGACGTTCGTGTCGAAGACGACACGCACTCATCGGTCCTCGAACACCAACCGTTCGACATCGCGCTCGGTCCGCACGCCGCATTCGCGCGCCTTTCGAGATCCGTACCGCTGGAGTTCGTCGAACGTCTCCTCGCCACGCGCGCGGCGGTACGCGTCAAACATCTCCCGAAAGAGCTCGCTCCGATTCTTGGCGGTGGCCCGAGCAATCCGGTCGTATTCTTTGGCCACCGTTGGCGGCATGGAGATCGTCACGGCGACACGGCCGCGCCTCGCGCCCATCGCAGGGTACCTCCAGTTGTATGATCGGCCCGCGATATCGAGCGTCGCATTCAGACGGCGGAAGAGCGGAATTCACGAGAGCTCCCGAGCGTCGATCGAAAGATTCGCTCGCCGACGGACCGTCACTCGGCGGTTTGCGGCGAAGCCTCGTGACTTCTCCGAATATCTTGAATCGGCCCGCGATATCGAGCGTCGCATTCAGAAGGCGGAAGAGCGGAATTCACGAGAGCTCCCGAGCGTCGATCTGTATAATCTGTCACCCTGTTGGCGTGTCGAAACTGGAGGAGCGATGAAACCACGCAGTCATAGTCGAAGTGCGGCGGTCACCGCAATTGTCCTGATCAGTTCGTCGCTGGCGTGGCTCGGTGCGCAGCAAGCCGGCAACACCGTTCCGATCGATCCCGACGATATTGGCGGCGTCGTCTCGAGCTCGAAAGGGCCGGAGGCCGGTGTATGGGTGATTGCGGAAACCACGGATCTGCCGACCAGGTTCGCGAGGATCGTGGTCACCGATGATCGCGGACAGTACGTCCTGCCGGACCTTCCGCCCGCGAACTATCAGGTCTTCGTTCGCGGGTACGGCTTGATCGATTCGCGGCGCGTGACGGCGAAACGCGGACAGCAGCTGAATATCAGAGTCGACGTCGCACCCGACGCGAAGTCAGCCGCCCAGGTGTACCCGGCCGCGTGGTGGCTGTCGATGCTGCCGGCGCCGGAGGGGCAGGACGCGCAGAAGACCTTCGCTCTTGGCATGAAGGAGTGCCACGACTGCCACCAGCTTGGCAACAAGCCGACCCGGGAGATCAGTCCGGCATTCGCGAAAGACTCGTCGTCGAGCCTCGAGGCGTGGGACAAGCGTACGAGGGTTGGGCCGTCCGGACCATCGATGGGGGCCTTCTTTCAAAACCTCGGCGAGCATCGGAAAGCCTTTGCGGATTGGACCGATCGCATCGCCAGAGGCGAAACGCCGAGCGTCGCGCCTTCACGGCCGGCGGGAGTCGAGCGGAACCTCGTCGTGACGCTGTGGGACTGGGGAACGCAGAAAGATGGGCGATCCGACATGGCTGCGTCCGACACCCGCAATCCATCGGTCAACGCGAACGGACCCGTCTATGGCGCTTCGGAGATGACCGATGCACTGACGATTGTGGATCCTGTCGCCAACAAGGCCGAGGTCATCAGAATCCCGACCAACGCGCCCCCGTTGAATTCATCGTTCAACGCGGCGCCGACGCCTTCTCCGACGTGGGGGCCCGACACATGGAAGCGGGCCGCCGACCCACGAAGCATCGCCATCACAGCAGATGGAAAAGTGCTGGTGGCAGCCCGGCTGCGGGAGAACCAGAAACAGCCGGCCTTCTGCGGACAGGATTCGAACAACAAGTTTGCGAAGTACTACCCGCTGCGTCAGAGTGCTCGACAGGTGACGATTTACGATCCGAAGACGAAGCAGTTTTCGAACATCGACACATGCTTCTCAGCGGACCATAACCAGATCAGCAAGGACAACTTCGTCTACTTCGGGCAGAACGGGTCGATCGGCTGGATCGATCTCACCACGTGGGAGAAGACGCACGACGCCGAGGCGTCGCAAGGCTGGTGCCCCGCCGTGCTCGACACGAACGGAGACGGCAGGATTACGCAAGGGTGGACGGAACCTGATGCGCCCGTCGATCCCGCCAGAGACCACCGGATCCAGTTTGGCTGCTATTCGGTGACCGTGAACCCGAAAGACGGCAGCCTGTGGTGTTCCGGTATCGGCCGGGGCGACAGGAAACTCATGCGACTCGAGAAAGGGCCGAACGCACCGATCTCGTGCAAAGCCGAGGTCTTCGAGCCTCCGACGGACAAGACCTTCGGATCCGGTGGCGTCGAAGCGACCAGCGATGGCCTGGTGTGGCAGGACTGGAGGGTGAGCGGCGAGTTCTCGTCCTTCGATCGCAGCAAATGCAGGACGACGAGCGATCCGAAGGCCACGGGCCAGAGCTGCCCGGAGGGTTGGACGTTCTACAACAACGGAAAGGAGAAGGAGCCGACCTACGCAAACAGCAACTTCAAGGCTCTCGAAAGCTATCTGACGCATGTCGATGTTCACGACACTCTCGGCCTTGGGGAAGCGCCAATGTACGGATCGACGCATACCGATTCGCTCGAGGTTCTGGTCCCGCGGACCAGGCAGTTCGTTTCATTACGCGTTCCGTACCCGATGGGGTTCTTCCCGCGGTCGGCCAACGGACGCATCGACAACCGCAGCACCGGCTGGAAGGGCAAAGGCCTCTGGGCAGACTACGGGAGTTATGCCGGATGGCATATAGAAGGCGATCCGGGCACGCTGCCCAAGGTCGTCAAGTTCCAGATGCGCCCGAACCCGCTCGCGAAGTAGTTCGCATGAAATCCATTTTCTTCCTGGCGGCCGTGGGCGTGGCGTTCCTGACGTCGTACGACGTCGTCCGCACGCATGGCCCTCGCGTGCAGGATCCCGCGCAAACGATAACCAAAGAGTACAAGGCCGCGTCGAACCCGAGCGCGAGAACTGGCGCGCTGCCGATGCCCAGGTATCACCACATCCATCTCAACTCGGTGAACCCGGACAAATCGCTCGACTGGTACGCGAAGTACTGGCCCGCCGGCAGGAAGACCACGACGGCCGGCTTCCCGGCCTTTCAGGGCGGCAACGATCTGTCCCTGCTCTACACGAAGGTCGACAAGCGGGCGCCCGGTGCATTCGACAAGACGCTGTACCGCTCCGTGCCGCAGAGCGCATTCTGGACATTCGGGTCGGGCGTGGTCGACACAGTGGGCCTCGTCGATCGATTGACGAAGCTCGATCCGAAGCAGTTCGAATTCCTGCCGGTGTACTCGAGCCCGGACGACAGGAAAGGCGTGATTCGCTCAGCGCTGGCGCCGCAGGGCGATCAGCTCTTGACCGTCACGCAATTGAAAGAGCGCGCCCAACGCGAGAGGAGCGCTCGACCGGCCGAGCGGCCCGGGAATCAGGATTTCGGTTACCTCGTCGATCCGGATGGAATGCTCGTCGAGTTCAATTCGGCGATGGAGAACCACTTCTGGTCGCATAATCACTTCTGGCACGAGCAGCCGCTGTGCGCGGCGAACTGGTACGTCGACCACCTCGGCATGCAGCTTCCGCCCGTGCGCGATCCGCAAGGCGGAGCGATGGTCGCGCACGATCGCTGGGAACCCTGTGACGTGCCGATTGGCGAAGTCGGGTATCCGAGCTTCATGCCGCGGGGTCAGTTGCGCATTCCGATCGGCAACGTTCGCTTCGGTAACGGCGGCTGGGCATGGTACACGCGCCAGTGCCGGAATGGGCGCTGCGGTTCCGGGAACGACAAGCCGCTGTCGCGTTCTCGCGGGCAGGTCGTCGATCACGTGGCGTTGACTTTTCCCGATCTCGGC
>QHWJ01000406.1 GCA_003222535.1 Acidobacteriota bacterium
AAGCACGACGCTGAACGGCGCCGCGGTCGCGGATGTCGCGGGAGTGTCGCCGCTGGTGAACGGCATGCCGATCAACTCGCCGGCCAACCCGACGCCGGGTTCGATGCCTGCCGACGCGTCGAGCAACCCGGCCAATGTCGCAACCATCACCTTCGATGTGGTCGTGAACCCGAGCGTCGCCAGCGGTACCGCGATTTCGAACCAGGGCTTCGTGAACGGCAACGGCATCGTCAACCAGCCATCCGATGACCCGCGAACGCCGGCCCCCAATGATCCGACGATCGACATCGTCAGCAGTCTCGCCGGGCCGGTGCTCGTGGCCCGGAAGTCGGGTCCGGCGACGATGAATCTGGGACAATGGGGCAATTTCAGCATCGACGTCCAGAACACCGGGCCCAGCGACGCCTGGAACGCCACCCTCCGTGACCTGCTCCCGCACGGCGCGACGGGCGGCATGTGCGACCTGACCCCCGCAATCCTGAGCGCGCAGGTTTTTGCGGCCGACGGCGTCACCGCGGTCGCGGGGAAGGGCCCGCTCAACGCGGGCAGCGACTACTCTTTGAGCTACAACGCTGCACCCAACTGCCAGCTCGACATGACGATGCTGACGGCCGGGGGAAGGATCGGCCCGAATGAGCGGCTGATTGTCCGCTATCAGACGCAGCTCGACGCCACGACGCAGAATGGTGTCACGCTCACCAATGTCGCGGGCGCCATCCAGTGGTTCAATGCCGACAGCAGCGTTTCCAGCCGCAAGACCTACACCGGCCCTTTGACCAACGGCACGCCCGGCATCCTGGACAATCAGGACGCCTTCACGGTGACGACGGCGGCGCTCTCGGGATATTTCTTCAATAAGACCGTGGCGGATCTCACGAGCGGTGCAAACCCCGCCACAACGGCCGCGCCGGGAGACAAGCTGCGCTATACCCTGCGCTTCCGCACGACCACTCAGGCGCTCAGCAATTTCAGGATCTTTGACGAGCTGGATGCTCTCAACGCCCAAGCGGATTTCGCGCCCGGCACGCTCACGCTCGTCACGTCGCCG
>QHWJ01000407.1 GCA_003222535.1 Acidobacteriota bacterium
ACGACCTTGATGTTGAGCGATGACCCGAACGTCGGCGGCGCAGCCGATCCGACGCGGGTGACGATCGTGGTCCCCACGGCCCCTGCCTTCCGGGTGCAGAAGATTTCCACGTACCTGCGCGACCCGAACGTTCTGCTCGCCGGCGACACGCTGCGCTACACCATCACGGTGAAGAACATCGGCAATGCCGATGCGGCGAACATGACGCTGCGCGACGCGGTGCCGGCGAACACGACCTACGTGGCGGGAAGCACGACGCTGAACGGCGCCGCGGTCGCGGATGTCGCGGGAGTGTCGCCGCTGGTGAACGGCATGCCGATCAACTCGCCGGCCAACCCGACACCGGGTTCGATGCCTGCCGACGCGTCGAGCAACCCGGCCAACGTCGCAACCATCACCTTCGATGTGGTCGTGAACCCGAGCGTCGCTGGCGGTACGGCGATCTCGAACCAGGGCTTCGTGAACGGCAACGGCATCGTCAACCAGCCATCCGATGACCCGCGCACGCCCGCTCCCAATGATCCGACGATCGACACCGTCGCCAGTCTCGCCGGGCCGGCGCTCGTGGTCCGGAAGTCGGGTCCGGCGACGATGAATCTGGGACAATGGGGCAATTTCAGCATCGACGTCCAGAACACCGGGCCCAGCGACGCCTGGAACGCCACCCTCCGTGACCTGTTGCCGCACGGCGCGACCGGCGGCATGTGCGACCTGACACCCGAAATCCTGAGCGCGCAGGTTTTTGCGGCCGACGGCGTCACCGCGGTCGCGGGGAAGGGACCGCTCAACGCGGCCAGCGACTACTCTATGAGCTACAGCGCTGCGCCCAACTGCCAGCTCGACATCACGATACTGACGGCCGGGGGAAGGATCGGCCCGAATGAGCGGCTGATTGTCCGCTATCGGACCCAGCTCGATGCCACCACGCAGAATGGTGTCACGCTCACGAATGTCGCGGGCGCCATCCAGTGGTTCAATGCCGACAGCAGCGTTTCCGGCCGCAAGACCTACACCGGCACTTTGACCAACGGTACGCCCGGCATCCTGGACAATCAGGACGCCTTCACCGTGACGGTGGCGCTCTCGGGATATTTCTTCAACAAGACCGTCGTGGATCTCACGAGCGGTGCAAACCCCGCCACAACGGCCGCGCCGGGCGACAAGCTGCGCTACACCCTGCGCTTCCGCACGACCACTCAGGCGCTCGGCAATTTCAGGATCTTTGACGAGCTGGATGCTCTCAACGCCCAAGCGGATTTCGCGCCCGGCACGCTCACGCTCGTCGCGTCGCCGGCCGGTGCCGACATCAGCGCCACCAGCAGCACGGGGGGCAGCAAGGGCACCGGTGTCATCGACATTCGTAATCTGAGCCTGCCGGCCAACGGCGAGGCCGTGATCCAGTTCGACATCACACTCAAGCCGGCCATCACCAACGGCACGGTCGTCACCAACCAGTCGGCGCTCCGCCTCAGCACTGGCACGACCTTGATGTTGAGCGATGACCCGAACGTCGGCGGCACGGCCGATCCGACGCGGGTGACGATCGTGGCCCCCACGGCCCCTGCCTTCCGGGTGCAGAAGATCTCGATCGACCTGACCGGCGACCCGAACGTGCTGCTCGACGGCGACACGCTGCGCTACACCATCACGGTGAAGAACATCGGCAATGCCGATGCGGTGAACATGACGCTGCGCGACGCGGTGCCGGCGAACACGGCCTACGTGGCGGGAAGCACGACGCTGAACGGCGCCGCGGTCGCGGATGTCGCGGGAGTGTCGCCGCTGGTGAACGGTATGCCGATCAACTCGCCGGCCAACCCGACGCCGGGTTCGATGCCAGCCGACGCGTCGAGCAACCCGGCCAACGTCGCCACCATTACCTTCAATGTGGTCGTGAACCCGAGCGTCGCCAGCGGTACGGCGATCTCGAACCAGGGCTTCGTGAACGGCAACGGCATCGTCGACCAACCCTCCGATGACCCGCGCACGCCGGCCCCCAATGATCCGACGATCGACGTCCTCGGCAGCCGTCCCGTGCTATATGCCGAGAAGCGCGTCGTTCTGTTCACTGATCTGGGTTCGCCGGGCATCATCGATCCGGGCGATGTACTGCGCTACACGATCACGGTGAACAATTCGGCTGCGATTGCCGCGACCGGTGTCG
>QHWJ01000408.1 GCA_003222535.1 Acidobacteriota bacterium
CAATCGACGCCGGTCAGCGTGACGGCGCTGTTACCTTGACCGTGGGACCAACAGCCATGCAGACACAGTCGGAACGCGGCATCGCTCTCGTCCTCGCGCTGTTCCTGATGGCCGCGATGTCGGTGCTCGGGGCCTCGCTGATGTTCCTCTCGCAGACGGAAACCTACGCGAGCATGAACTACCGGATGATGTCGCAGGCGCGCTACGCGGGGGAGGCGGGAATTCAAAGGGCGGCCAACTTCCTACTGGCTCCGGATCCGGCAGATCCGACGAAGTATCTCTTACCCAGCGACACCGGCGCCGATCCGTGGACGAATTACAATATTTCAGTGTCGCCAGTCACCCGCGTCTCCAACGGCCAGCCGGTCGTCTTGTCCGCGAAGGACGCCACGTGCACGGGGTCGAACTACCCGGTGGCTGCGGTACAGACCGCCTTCTGCAACGCGGCGAAGGGGACGTTGACTGCCGGCAACGCGTCGATCTTGTACAACGCAACCGCGACGCTCATCGCCATGCAGTGGTTCACGTCGTACAGCAGCGTGCCGGTTGTTGTGCAGACGTGGCAGATCACTGGGGACGGCAGCCTGACCGGCTCTCGCACCGCGACGGTGGAGGTCGCGGCGACGATCGAGACGCCAAAAATGCCGGCTTACGGATACGCCGCGTTTGCGACCAACCCCGGGTGCGGTGCTCTCCAATTCCAAGGCACCGCGGGGACCGACAGCTACGACCCCACCGGTTTGACCGGCTCGACCGCGCCAACGCTTGCTGGGGACGGGGGCGACGTGGGTACCAACGGTAACCTTCAAATCGCCGGCACCGTAACCGTACAAGGCAACCTGGTCACTCCACGCACCGGCGTGGGCGCTTGCACCCAAGGTAACGTCACCGCGTTGACGGAGACCGTGCACGCAACAGTTCAAGACAGCGAGATCAAACTGCCCACGGCGATTGTCTATCCAACACCGACGATCCCGGCGTACTCAGGGCTGCTGGGGGTCACCAACGCCCTCTTGCCTGGAACGACCTTGACAACGTGTGCCCTGCTCGGGCCCACGCTGACCCAGGGCACAGTCGCAGAAGTCCTCGCGGGGACAAAACAATGCAGCGTCACAGCGCTGGGTGGCGGGGCGAGCCAGGTCACGCTCAACAACACCACCGGATCGCCGCTTTCGCTCCCGAGCATTTCGCCGAACGGGCACGTCAACTTCGTGCTGGTCGCCGGCGGGCCGGACCCGGTCCAGTACAATTTCAACAGTATCTCGCTCGGCGGCGGCGCATCGATCGGCGTCAGCGCGACGTCCCCGACCCAGAAAGTGGTCGTCGACATCGTCGGGAAGGACAGCAGCGGCACGGCCATCGCCAACCCCCTCGACTTGTCCGGGGGCACGTTCGCCGGCGTCACCGGCACCGGCGCCACCACCGTCTCGGCATGCGCAACCTGCTCGGACTTCGACGCCTCGGTGCTCCAGTTCGTCTACGGGGGGACCGGCAGCGTCGACCTCGGGGGCAACAGTGGGGCCGCCGCCGCGTTTTACATGCCCAACGCGTCAGTCACCTTACATGGCAACGTAGACCTGTACGGTTCCGTGGTGGCAAATACATTCAACGACGTGGGGAACGCGAGCCTCTACTATGACTCGAAGCTTGCGGGTTCCCTCTTTGTCCCCGGCAATCCCGTGATCGGCACCTTCACCTGGAAGGGCTATTGACAGGATCCGGCGCGGAGCTGCCGTAGAATGCTCGGCAGTGTCTTCGGATTTCTCCATCGTGGCGATCATCGCCGCGTACAACGAAGCTGACATCATCGAGCACGTCGTCCACGACCTGATCAATCAGGGCGTCAACGTGTATTTCCTCGACGACGGGTCCACGGACCGGACGGCGGGTGCGGTCGAGCCGTACCTCGGCCGCGGTGTTCTTGCCATCGAGCGTCTTGCGGAAACGACGGCCGATGGCGCGCCGGCCGTTTTCGGATGGGAGCGGATTCTTCTCAGGAAGACCGAGCTCGCCAGGCAGCTCGACGCGAGCTGGTTCATTCATCACGACGCCGACGAGTTCCGCGAGAGCCCGTGGTCCCACCTCTCGCTGTTCGAGGCGATCCGGCGCGTCGACGCGCTCGGATTCAACGCGATCGATTTCGCCGGCCTCGATTTCTGGCCCGTCCACGACCGATTCCGCGCCGGCGACGATGTTCGCGACGCGCTCACGTCGTATACGGAGCCGGCACCGTACGATCGGCTCCAGATCCGCTGCTGGAAGAAAACAGACGACCTCGACCTGGCGTCCAGTGGAGGCCACGAAGTGCGGTTCTGCAATCGCCGGGTGTTTCCGGTGCGCTTCATCCTCCGCCACTATCCGATTCGCGGACAGGCGCACGGCGAGCGCAAGGTCTTCCACGAGCGGCGGAACCGGTTCCTCGAGCGCGAGCGTGCACGGGGCTGGCACGTGCAGTACGACGAGCTGCGCGAAGGCGAGTCCTTCATTCGCGATCCCTCGACGCTGACGCCCTACGATCCCGACGCCGTGCGGCTCGCGCTCACGCTGCGCCACCGCGACGTCGAGGCGCTCGAGGCATCGCTCGGCGAGGCCCTGTCGCTCGCCGGGGCGCTGCGCGTGGAGATCGAGTCGGCGCATGGGGAGCTCGCGCGGACGCGCGCCGCGCTCGGTGCCCGGGACGCCGAGGCCGCGGGACTCCGCGACGAACTGGAAAAGCGGGCGGTTGAGGTCGCCGGGACGCGCGCCGAGCTTCACGCACGGAACGCCGAGCTCGCAGTCCGACGCGCCGAGCTCCTGGCGAAAAACGCCGAGATCGTCCGACTCCGCTGGGCCCTCGATCAGCGGCTCACCGAGATCGAAGGCTGGCGGGCCTCGCTCGACGACGCCGTCCGTCGTCTCGATGCGTTCGAACACTCGCTGAGCTGGCGCTGGACGTCGCCGGCGCGCGCCGCGTACCGTTTTCTCGCGGGACGGTGATCGAGTGAACAGCTACGCGCCCAGGACGCCACGAGTCTCGGTGATCATTCCCTGTTACAACCTCGGTCAGTATCTCGACGACTCGGTCGGCAGCGTGCTCTCGCAGACCTTTCAGGATTTCGAGATCGTCATCGTGGACGACGGCTCGACAGACCCGGCCACCCGGGCCCTCCTCGCGGACTACGACCGGCCCAAAACCCGCGTGATGCACGCCAGTCATGGCGGAGTGTCCGCCGCGCGAAACCTCGCGATCGCCAGCACGACCGGGGCCTATCTCTGCGCGCTCGATGCGGACGATCGTCTCGAGCCGACCTACTTCGAGAAAGCCGTTCGGCTGCTGGACGGCGATCCAGCGGTCGCGTTTGTATCCTGCTGGCTCCGAGCATTCGGTGACGAGGAGTGGGAGTGGAAGCCGGAGCGATGCGACCTGCCGGCGCTCCTGTGGGAGGACACGGTGCTCACCGCCTCCCTCATGCGGCGGGAGGCTTGGCACGAGGGTATCGGGGCGCGATTCTGCGCGAGGTGCTGTTCAATTACCGGCGGCGTGAGGGATCCCTGAGCACCATCGCGTGGAACGGTGCAGGGCACCTGCCGCTGGCGGCCTATCGGGTCGCCAAGCACCGGGACGCGTATCGAGCGCACCTCATTGATGTCTTCCTGCGTCAGGATGAGGAAACAGGGGAGCTGCTGCGGCAAAACGACGAGATCGAGCGATACATCGCCACCGAGCTGGAGCCGGCCGTGATGTCGCACCGTGAGGAATTGGCGGCCCTCCGGTCGCGGCTGGCGTCCACGACGCCGAAGGCGGTGGAAGACGCGATCCCTTCTCAGGCAGCGGAACGCATCCGTGAACTGGAAACGACCCTGGGTGCCGTGTCCGCCGAGGTCACCGCGCTCCGGACATCGAGAAGCTGGCGCCTCACGGGACCGCTGCGGGAGGTCTATGGCTGGTGGATTCGACGGCGGGGGTCCGAATGACGCCACCACGGATCGCGGCTGTCATTACGTGCTGCGATCTTGGCCGCTTGCTTCTCGAGGCGCTCGAAAGCGTGGAGCGGCAGACGCGTCCGGCCGCCGAGATCGTCGTGGTCGACGATGCGTCCACCGACATCCACACGCGACAGGTGCTGGCCCGGCTCGAACGGGAAGGCACCCGAGTCGCGCGGACCGATGGCCGCGGGGCGTCGGCGGCCCGCAACGGCGGCGCGCGCCTCACATCGGCCGAATACATCGTCTGGCTGGACGGGGACGACACCCTCGAACCCCGCTACTTCGAAGCCGCGGCCGCGGCTCTCGATGCCGACCCCGATCTCGATTTCGTCTCGTGCGCGCTGCGGGCATTCGGGGCTGCGAGTTATGTGTGGAGCCCGTCCCGCCCGACATTCGTGGACGCCGTGTCGACGGGTGGCGTGCCCCACGCATCGACGATGCTCCGGCGACGGCTGTGGGAGGCCGTGGGCGGATTCGACGAAAGCCTGCCGTCCTTCGAGCTGTTGGATTTCTGGGCTTCGGCGATCGACCACGGTTTCCGCGGGATCGTTCTCGACGAGCCGCTGCTGAACTACCGCGTGCGCCCCGGATCGGGCTACAGGCGCTCGATCCTGCCGGGTCCGTACCGCGCTCGACTTCGACACTTCTACGCCAAGCATCGCGCCGCAGTCGAGCGGGAAGGGTTGGAGCTGATTCTCGGCAAGGAGGCCTTCCTCCTGAGCCAGCGCGACTACTTCCGGACGATCGAATCGCGAGCCATCTCGCTCGAGGCCGAGCTCGCGCAGCTCCGGCTCGAGATTGCGGACGCGGCTCGGCTGCTGGAATCGCGCGGCGTGCCGCGGGTCGACTGGGGCGACTTCCGGCGCCTGCAGCCACTCAGCCGGCACGCGGGGCGCGATCGGGGGAAGTCCATCGACCGCCACTACATCGAGACCTTTCTCGAGACCCACCGGGCCGACGTGCGAGGTCGAGTCCTCGAGGTCCGGGACTCGGCGTACACGCAGCAGGCGACCGTCGTCGCCGATCTCCGGCGCGCGGACGAGATCCCATCGGCCAGCTACGACTGCCTCATCCTCACTCAGACCCTGCAGCTCATCGACGACGTCGCGGCCGTTGCGTCCGAGTGCGCGCGCATCCTCCGCCCCGGCGGCGTGCTGCTGGCCACGGTTCCCAGTATCACGAAAGTCGACGACGAGGGCGGTCTCGATGGCGACTTCTGGCGCCTGACGGAGGCGTCAGCCCGGAAGCTGTTCGCGGAGGCGTTTCCCCTTGATGCCTTCGACGTTACGTCGTACGGCAACGTGATGGCCTGCACGGCGTTTCTGCACGGCATGTCCGCGGAAGAAATGAGACCGGCTGATCTCGATCACGCGGATTCCAACTTTCCCCTCGTGATTGCCATTCGTGCCGTGAAGCCCTTCGAGACGGCGGAACCGTACGTCGTTTCCGGCTTCAGCCGGCCCACTGAACAGTACGTAGCGTCCGGCTTCAGCCGGACCTCTGAG
>QHWJ01000080.1 GCA_003222535.1 Acidobacteriota bacterium
GCGCCCGCCAGCCGCCCCTTTCGAGCGGCCGTCTGCGTGAGGTTGATGTCGAACGCGAGCCGCTCGGCGTCGAAGGCGACCGTGCCCGTGGCCTCCTGCACCGGCTGCCGAGCACGTCCAGGAATTCGCCACGTCCGTTCACGCGTGCCGTCGCGAGCGCGACGTCGCCCGACGGCACGGTCACGTCGTAGTGACCGGCCAGCGTCAACGCCGTGATGTCGAAGCCATCCAGCCGGTTCACGGTGGCGTCGCCGGACGCGTGCAAGGCGGTCGACGGCCCGGTGACCCGACCCTTCGTCGAGATCGTTCCGCCCACGTCCTGTCCGATGACCGATCGCAGCTGCCTGAGATCCGCGCGCGTGAGGTCGTACTGAAAGTCCGACGCGTCCCCGTCAGCGAACGCGGCCGTGCCGCTTCCACGGCCCTCGAGGCCCGCTGACGTCGAGCCGCGCCACGACGACCTTCGAGTCGCGGAGGGTGGCGTCGACCTGCGCCGTGTCGAGCCGGACGTCGCGCACTCTCGACGATCGCAAGGCCAGCGTGCCGTGGACGTCGTAGTCGGGGAGTGTTGTCGGACGCGACAGCAGATCACGGACGGTCGCGGTGACGCTCCCCGATCCGGTCAGCGACGCGTCGAGCTTCGCGTCCGCGAAGGGCACCGCCGGATCGATGTCGTCGAGCCGTCCGTTGTAGGAGGCGCGCAGCGTGCTGCGGTCGATGTCGATCGAGACGTCGGCATCCGACAACGTGCCCCTGAAGAGCTCGGCGATCGACACGTGCCCGTCGCCACCGAGCGTGAGCGCCGCCGCGCTGGTTCCCGCGCCGTCCATGTGGAAGTGCCACGACACCGTTCCCGCGTATCGCGGATCCCGCAGCCATCCGACATCCAGCCCCTCGCCGAATCGTTTCAAGTTGATGCCGTCAATCCCGCCATCTCCCGAAAAGCGCAGCGGCTTCTCCCGGGTGTCGATCGACCCCACGGTTCCGGCGCCGATCGTCGCGCCGAGAAACGCCGAACGCGCGAACGTCGCGTGGCCGATGATGAACGGATCGCCGAACTGGCCCGAGACGTCGTACTCGAACGTCAGGAGGCTCTCCACGCGTGGTACCGGCACGGTCGCCGGCACGCGGCGCAGATCGACGGCGCCGGCCGTGCTCTGGAATCGAAACGGAAACGGTTCGTCGACGCCGATCGAGCCCTTTGTCGTCGTCACGTTCGCACCGTACGCCAGCGCGTCCGCCTCCGCCACGAGCACCGCGGCGGCCGTGATCTGCCCGCGCGCCCGCACGTTGTCGGCCGCGTAGCTCATGTACATCGCGTGCGGACCCTGAAACGTGTAGATGCCGCGCGGGAAGCGGCGTCCGAGCTCGAGCGCGAGGTTGAAGGCGACGTGCCCGGTGATGTCCGACGGCCGGTCGTCGCGATTGAGCCAGCGCGCGAGGTTCAGGCGCTCGACGTCCACGGCGCCCGCGCCGTGCCAGCCGGGCACCGTGGTGTCGAGCGTCAGATGCCCCTTCGCCGATCCGCCGGTGCCCGCCAGGCGCAGATCGGTTGCGAGCTGGTTGACAGGACCCTTGACTGAAGTCTCGAACGAGGCATCGACCGCGATGTTCTTCAAGCCGCGCAGCACGCCGGACCATTCCTGAAAGGCGAAGCGCGGCGCGCGCACGTGCAGGTCGAGCGCGGTCGGGTTGCCGGTGGTGACACGGCCGTCGAGGGTGAACACGGATCGGGCGGTGCGCACCGTCAGGTTCTCGAAGAACCAGCCGCCCGGTCCGCGGCCGAACGCGCCGCTCAGCGGATCGACCGAGAGATCGGGCGCGCGGCCGATCCAGGAGGCGCGTTCGAGCTTCAGCCGCCACCGACCGGGTAGTACGCGAACGAGATCGACGCGTTCAGCGACTTGAAGTCCGTGGGGGTGTGCAGGGCACCGAACTCGAGCGAATCGCGCAGCGAGACCCGGCCGTCGATCGCCTCGATGGACTGAATCTCGATCGACCGTCCCGGACCGGTCGGTCCCCCGTCGCGCGACTCGCGCTTGACCAGCGCCGCGAGATCCCAGCGTCCGTCCGGCAGCCTGGCGCCGGCGACGTACGGGCGCATGAGGCGGACGCTGCGGATGACGACGCCCCGTTGAAACAGCTCACGGATGCTGTAGGTGAGCGAGACCTCTTCGATCCGGACGAGCGCGTGGCCGTTCCGGTCCAGGCTGATGTCCCCGAGCTGAAGCCCGCGGAAAATCGAGCCGTCGAGGCGGCCGACGGTAAGCGTCGCGGCCAGATACCGGTTGGCCTCGCGGACGATCAGATCGCGCAGACGGTTTTTCGCCCAACCGGTCTGGACGAGGACAAGTGCGAGCAGGATCAGAGAGAGGATCACCGCGACGAGGCCGACCACAGCTTTCGCCAGCCCGGCCGACACGGGCCGAAGACGTCGGAGAGGCGTCACTCGAGCTGCAGTTTAAATCGTTATAAGGACCGTGTAAGCTCTTCAACGCGCACCCCGGCACATGCCGAAAAGCCTGGCGATCGCGAGACGTGACGCGATGGAGGAGACGCACGGGATGCGGCCCTCCAGGCGCCGCACTGCTGCGATAAATGCGCGTCGCCAGCTCGCGCACGACGCCGCTCTCGGTCTTCTGGCGGCCACGCTCGTCTTCGTCGTCCTCTTCTGGCGCCTCGGGACCCCCACCTTCTGGGATCCCGACGAGGCCCATTACGCGCAGACGAGCCGCGAGATGGCCTCGACCGGCGACTGGTGGGCGCCCTACTACAACGAGCAGCCATTCTTCGACAAGCCGGCCCTGTTCCATCAACTGCAGGGCGCGGCGATGACGGTCTTCAGCCACGCGGAATTCGCTTCACGGATCGTGGCCGCGCTCGCCGCGCTCGCGCTGGTCGGCATCACCGTCTGGTTCGGTACGACGATGGTCTCGGCCGACGTTGGGATCGTCGCCGGCCTGATGCTGGCGGCGAGCCCGGGGATCTTCGCGCTCGCTCGCTACGCGATCCTCGACACGGTGTTCACGATGTTCATGTTTGGCGGAGCCGCGTGTCTCGTGGTGGCGGCGCTCGGCGATCGCCCGAGACTCCAATGGCTCGGATACGTCGCGCTTGCCCTCGGCGTATTGACGAAAGGACCGGTTGCGCTCGTGCTGTGCGGGCTGACGCTGCTGATTTCGATTGGCGCCTCGCTGGAGTTGAGGCGCCGCCTCCTCGGCTTGAGATGGGTCGCCGGCCTGGCGGTCGTCGTCGCGCTGGCGGATCCGTGGTTCGTTTACATGTACCTGCGATTCGGGCAGGACTTCGTCAACAGTTATATACTCGACGAAAACTTTCGCCTGTTCGTTGGAAGCCGATTCGGCGACCAGCCGGGCTTCTGGTTCTATTTCCGAATCCTCGCCGCCGGGCTGCTGCCGTGGACCGGCCTGCTCGTCGGACGCCTTTTCGACGATGTGCGAACCGTGATGCGGCGCGAGCGGCTCGACGGGGTCGAAGCGCTGCTGTGGGCGTGGACGATCACGGTCGTCGGATTTTTTTCGATGTCGACGTTCAGGCTCGATCACTACATATTCCCGGCGGCACCGGCGCTCTGTCTGCTGTGCGCGCGCGGGTGGTCGGACGTGCGGGCGAACCAGTGGGCAAGGGGCAACGCCGGCGCGCGGGTGGGGCTGCACCTGATTGGTCCTCTCATGGTCGCGATCGGACTCGGCTGCGGATATTTCCTGATCGCACGGCTCGACCTCCCGCCGGCGGCGGCGATCGTCCCGATCACGCTGACGCTGACTGGCGCCCTCCTCACGGCGCTCGCGAACGTGCGCGGCGCACTGCCTCCCAGAATACCGTGGCTCGTGATCATGGCGATGATCGTGACCTACGCGGGGCTGATCGTGTTCGTGATGCCGGCCATCGAGCAGTACAAGGTGATCCCCGACGTGGCGCGATGGGTCGCCACGCGCGCGCAGCCGACCGATCGCGTCGCGAGCTACCGGTTGAACCGATGGAATCCGGCGTACCGGTTCTACGTCGGGCGGCATACGGTCTTTCTCGAAGCCCCGGCTGAAGCGGAAGCGTTCTTCAACGTTTCGCAGCCCTTCTACTGCGCCATGCGGCGGAGCGCGTACGATGAGTTCGTCGCGCAGGGCGCGCGGCTCCAGATCGTGTACGAGCGCGAGGGGATGTCGGCGACTTCCGGACGTGTGCTGTGGACCAGCTATACGCCGATGACCCGATTCGTCGTCGTCGCGCCGGCGCGGTAACATTGTTTCGGCGACGCGGCAAGGGTCGCCCTACATCCGCGGGCCATTCTGGAGAATTCCATGTCGCGGCCGTCAAAGTCTCTTGTGTTGCTCGGGTTGATCACGACCGTCGCGCTGACCATCTGTTCCGCCATCGTCCACGCGCAACGGGGAGGCGGGGCGGCCCCGCCGGCCGACGCCGGGCCGTTCGGCGCGCTGCGCTGGCGGAGTCTGGGCCCGCCGCGTGGCGGCCGATCGATCGCCGTGGCCGGCAGCACCTCGCGCCCGTACGAGTACTACATGGGCGCCACGGGCGGTGGACTGTGGAAGACCACCGATGCCGGCGTGACGTGGAAGCCGGTGACCGATGCCCTGATCAACTACTCGTCGGTCGGCGCCGTCGCCGTCTCCGCCTCGAACCCCGACATCGTCTACATCGGCACGGGTGAAGCGGACATCCGCGGCAACATCATTCAAGGCGGCGGTGCCTACAAGTCCACCGACGGCGGCAAGACGTGGGCGCACATCGGCCTCACCGAGACGCAGGTCATCGCCAAGATCCGGATCGATCCGGCGAACCCGGACCTCGTGTACGTGGCGGCGTTCGGCCATCACGCGGCGCCGAATCCGGAGCGCGGCGTCTACCGATCGAAGGATGGCGGGAAGACGTGGGACCGGATCCTGTTCCGGGACGACAAGACCGGCGCCAACGAGCTGATCATCGATCCGAACAACCCGCAGGTGGTGTACGTCGCGTTGTGGGAGGCGTATCGAAACGCGTTCGAAATGTCGAGCGGTGGACCCGGCAGCGGGATCTTCAAGTCGACCGACGGCGGAGACCACTGGACCGAGATCTCGCGGAACACCGGGCTGCCGAAAGGCACGCTCGGGAAGATCGGCCTGTCCGTGTCGGGCGCCGACTCGAATCGCATTTACGCGCAGATCGAGGCAGACGAGGGCGGGTTCTTTCTGTCCGACGACGCCGGTGCGACGTGGAAGAGGGTCAGCGAGCGGCGCGATCTCCGCCAGCGCGCGTTCTACTACACGCGGGTGTACGCCGATCCCAAGGTGAAGGACACCGTGTGGGTGCTGAACGTCAACATCTACAGGTCGACCGATGCGGGCAAGACGTGGAAGCCGGTGAACGTGCCCCACGGCGACAACCACGACCTGTGGATCGCGGCGAACGATTCGAACCGGATGATCGAAGGCAACGACGGCGGCGCCACGATCTCGGTGAACGGCGGCGAGACCTGGACGGCTGAGACGATGCCGACGGCGCAGTTCTATCACGTCATCACGACGAAGCACGTGCCGTATCACGTCTGCGGCGCCCAGCAGGACAACAGCACGGCCTGCGTGTCGAGCCAGGCCGCGCAGGGCGGCCCGGGGGGATCGGGCGGAGGCGCCGATCAGGTGTTCTACTCGGTGGGCGGCGGCGAGAGCGGCTACATCGCGAGCGATCCGCGCAACCCGGACATCTTCTATGCGGGCAGCTACGGCGGCCTGATCTCGCGGCTCGATCGCCACACGGGTCAGGAGCGTGCGATCAACCCTTACCCCGACAACCCGATGGGGTACGCGTCGGCCGACATCACGGAGCGCTTCCAGTGGACGTTCCCGATCGTGATGGCGCCGGCCGATCCGGGAATCATCTACGTCGGCTCGCAGCATCTCTGGAAGTCCGCCAATGAAGGCCAGAGCTGGGCGAAGATCAGCCCGGACCTCACGCGTCACGATCCGAAAACGATGGGCGCGTCGGGCGGCCCGATTACGAAGGACAACACCGGCGTCGAGACCTACGCGACGATTTTCAGCATCGCGCCGTCCGCGAGGGACGCCGGCGTGATCTGGACGGGATCCGACGATGGTTACGTGCAGGTGACGCGCAGCGGCGGCACGAGCTGGAAGAACGTGACGCCGAAGGGGCTGGGCGACTTCGCGCGCATCAGCCTGATCGAAGCGTCGCCGTTCCGGGCCGGCACCGCTTACGTGGCCGCGAACCGGTATCAGCAGGACGACTTCAAGCCCTACGTCTTCCGCACCGACGACTACGGCGAGACGTGGACTGCGATCACGAACGGCGTCGCGTCGAACGATTTCGCGCGGGCGATCCGCGAGGACGTCAAGCAGCCCAGGCTGCTGTATCTCGGAACGGAGCACGGTATTTACGTGTCGTTCGACGAGGGCGCGAACTGGCAGTCACTGCGGCAGAACCTGCCGGATACGCCGGTGCACGACATCGCGGTCGAAGAGCGCGATCTCGTGATCGCGACGCACGGCCGCGGCTTTTACGTGATGGACAAGATTGCGCCGCTGCGGCAGGGCGGCATCCAGACGACGACCGGTTTCCATCTCTACAAGCCGGAAGACGCGCTTCGGGGACTCGATCGGAACGTCGCCGTCGACTACTACCTGAAGCAGCCGGCCCAGAAAGTCACGATGGAGCTCCGCGACGGGCAGGGGAAGGTGATTCGGACGTTCACGGGCACGCCGGCCGATGCCGACCGCAAGCCGCCCGAGCCCGGCGAAGACGAGAGTGGTTTCCGCCGTCCGCCGGAGCCGCACCCCTCCGTCGCGGCCGGCCTGCACCGCGTGGCGTGGGACATGCGCTATCCCGGCGCGACCGATTTCCCGGGATTGATCATGTGGGCGGCGAGCTCGCGCGGGCCGCTCGCTCCGCCGGGCGCCTACCAGGTGAAGGTCACCGCGGACGGCCAGACCGACACGCAGACGTTCGCGATCAAGCGCGAGCCGCACGTGCTGAAGGACGTCACGGATCAGGACCTGCGCGAGGAGTTCGACCTCGCGATGAAGGTGCGCGACAAGGCGAGCCAGGCCAACGACGCCGTGCTGCTGGTGCGCGGCATCAAGGCGCAGATCCAGGAGCGGAGGGCCAAGCTGGACGCGAAGGCCGCACCGGTTGCGAAGGCGCTCGACGAATTCGAGGCGGCGCTGAGCGCCATCGAGGGCGAGATCTACCAGGTGAGGCTGCAAAGCAGCCAGGATCCGCTCAACTTCCCGATCAAGTTGAACAACAAGATCGCGGCGCTGCAGGGCATCATCGAGAGCGCAGACGTGCGGCCGACCGAACAGGCTTACTCCGTGTTCCGGACGCTGTCCAACGGCCTCGACGAACAGCTCGGGAAGCTGGACACGGGAGTGAAGACGAAGATGCCGCCGCTCAATCAGCTGCTCCAGCGGCTGAAGCTGGAGCCAATCAAGGCGGAGCCTTTGAAGACGGAGCCGGTCAAAACACCGACGGCTCCGCAATAAAAAAATTGCAGGATTGGAGGATTGCAGGATTACAGAAAGGAAAGGCGGCAGGCCAATCCTGCAATTCTGCAATGTCTTTTGTAGCGGTATAATCCCGGACCCGTGCGCGTCGCACGACGGTTTCTCATCAGCGGCCGCGTCCAGGGCGTCGGTTTTCGATACTTCGCTGAAGCGGCGGCGGCTCGCGAAGGCCTGCACGGCTGGGTGCGCAACCTGCCGGACGGACGTGTCGAGGCGGCCGCGGAAGGGGAGGCGGAAGCGATTGAACGGTTCGAGCGAGCCATCCGCCACGGGCCGCCTGGCGCGCGCGTCGACGCCGTGGACGTCGACGACACCGTGCCGAGCGGTCAAGACACCGGCTTCACCGTCACATGAACATGGATCACCTGAAAACCAAGATCCGCCACGTCGCTGACTTTCCGAAGCCCGGCATTCTCTTCTACGACATCACCACGCTGCTGCAGGATCCGGCCGGTCTTCGCGAGGCGATCGACGGCGTCGCGCGGCCCTTCACCGGTCAGGGCATCGAGATCGTCGTCGGCATCGAGTGCCGCGGCTTCATCTTCGGCGCGGCGGTCGCCGATCGCATTGGCGCCGGCTTCGCGCCGGTCAGGAAGGCGGGCAAGCTGCCGTCAACCCGCGTCCGCCAGACCTACGATCTCGAGTACGGAACCGACTGTCTCGAGATGCACGACGATGCCGTACGGAAAGGGCAGCGCGTGCTGATCGTCGACGATCTGCTCGCGACCGGCGGCACGGCGCGCGCGACGACCGATCTCGTGAAGCAGCTCGGCGGCCACGTGCACGCGCTGGCGTTTCTCATCGAGCTCGTGGCGCTCAACGGCCGTGCGAAGCTGCCGGGTGAAACCGTTCACGCCGTCCTCCAGTATTGATGTGGTGCGCGTGATGTGCCCATACAGGCTCGTGGTGGGCCTCCGACGCACCGCTCATCCTGAGCTTGTCGAAGGATGAGCGGCTCGCTCAGGACGAGCGATCGACAGAAGCGTCAAGATCACGAGTCCAGCGACATGGTCGTCCTCGCCGCGTTCGTCCTGGCTGGAACCGTCTGGTGGGTGGCGCGGCAGGTGGTCGGCGAGCTGCGGGCCGCGCGCGTCGAGGCGTCCCGCAGCCGAGTCATCGTCCTGCTGGAGCTGTTCGCGCCCGCGCTCGCCGCAGCGCGCACCGACCCGCGCGCGTTTCTCGTGTGGCAGCCCATCGCCAGCAGCGCGCGCCAGCTCTTCCCGGCGGAGTTCGCCGAGATCGATCGCGTGTCAGGCTCGACGTTTCCATTCACCACTGCCCAGATCGAGGCCGCCCACGCGCAGTGGACCGCCGACTGGCTGACGTGGGAGCGCGCGCACGACGCGGAGTACAAGCTCAAAACGGCCGTCGCCGAACACGAGCTACGCGCCGAGGACGCCTCGCCCGTCGCGCGCGCGAAGCTGGATGCGGTGGAGCTTGAAAAGCTGGAGCTGTACCAGCGCCGGTATCAGGAATACGTCCGCATCGCCAAGGCGCTGCGGGCGCTCACCACGTAACCGCGATCGGAGCGAAGCGCGCCGGCCTCGCTCTCCTGAGCGGAGCGCGAGGCTTTCAGCCGAGCGTTCAAGGCTCGCCGCGGCGACCTTGACCTTCTCCGCCAGGGCTACGGGCGGTCCGCCGAAGCTTTATGCGAAGGCGGAAAGGGTCGCCCTACACGTCGGCGGGCGGACGGTGGAGAAGGCCGTCAGGCGCTTTTTTTCGTGCTCGGGCGCGTCAACTCGAGCGGACGTTTTTCGCCGGCAGCTGATGGCCTCGGCCGGCGGAGCGGTTCAACCGACCGTGTCACGAGAACGGGCCGCCGGACGGCGACGGCGACGGCGAGCGGCGGCACAGTGCGCTGCATGAACGCGTGCAGCCGACGGGCAACACTTTCGGCCAGGCGATCAGTCGCCAGGAACCGCGTCAGGTAGTGGCCGAATCCACCGTGGATGCGAAGGTCCCATCGCCCGGGCTCGCTCGAAACCGACAGCTGGACGCGCCACGTGCCCGGCATATGAGTAAACGTACCCCGCACCGTTTTCTCGATTGCGGCGATGGTCGCCAGGTCCGCGATGCCGCGCACGTCGACGGCGATCATGCTGCCGACGTACATCGGGCGGTGGGAAGTCTCAGGCATATCGGTCAGCTTCTAATAAAGCCTCACAGGCAAAAACTTGCTTCATTTCGTCAGAACGCCGCTTTAGAAGATGTCTGGTGGGCCGCGCCCGTTGCCGCCATGCATCGAATTCTATTCGGGTCGACGCCGAATCCGTGGAGCGTATCGAAGTGTGCCTGGCGATTGTCAGATCCGACACGGACTGCGGATCCGGCTCGCACCGCGCCTGTCCTGGACACATGACCGCCCGATCACGGCACTCGAGCGATCGCCCGCCACGATCCCTTCGTGGGCGGGATTGTGATGTGGGTGATTGCCCGGATTATAGATCCAGTTGTCGAGCGGCGAGCGGAAAAGTGTTTCGCCGGAAGGCGCGACGGGGCGCGGCCGGGAGAAAGCGGTCCGTGCGTCTACGGCGATCGACTCAGCGAGCGGTGAGCGGGACGGAGCTCAACGCGGTGTGGCGTTCCAGTCGATGACCATCCGAGCCACATCGGCTTGCTCGTCCTCCGAGAGATTGAAGAACTCGAGGCCGACCAGAAAGCGGTCCTCCCGGGGTTCGTCCGAAGCCGGCGATGCGTGACGGGCGACCGCGTCGATGACCGGGCCGTCATCCTGCAGGGCGATCTGCGCGATTTGCATGGACTTCAGACCTGCCGGCACTTCGACCAGCACGCCACTCACCGAAAGGTTGCGGACGACGACCTGCTCGACTCGATCAAGCGACGCCCAGAATTGGCCGGCGCTGTTGAATCGAACGTACGCCCGACGGTCGCCTAGTTGATCGCGAGTGGCCATGGTGATATTGAAGACACCGTCGCTTGAGCAATCGCGCTGCCACATTATCCAGGGATTGGCGAAGCCTTGCGCCGCACGCGTGGAGAGAAGGTCCTGCCGGGAGAACCTTTTGGCGGCGTAACAGCCCGTGGTGAGAGTCTGGCGTCGCACCGAGACGGGCGAGGCGCCCCGCCGGCAAGGCGCGACCCGCCTCCGCCAAGGCTTCGGCGACGTCTCGCCGAAGTTCGCGGCTGCGAGAGTGTCCCGCGAACGAAGGCGGACGACTGAGAACCGGGGCCCCCGCCGCGCGTGGTTTGCGCGGTGGGGTGGCAATACCGGGGAGTATTTGAAGGAGGAGCAACGCCGCTGGCGCCGGGCCCCCAACGCGGCAGCCGCAGCCAGACTTTCACCACGGGCTGGTAAGGCATCGTGCGCTGCCTCGACCGCCCTGGTTGCACGACCGTTCCGCATGGGCGTCCCGGCTTGTTCCAGGACGATCCGGGTTCCTGTGGAAAACCGGCTAGCCAGCTCAGCTTAACTTGATCGTCGGACGGCATAACTACCGTCGATTGTTTAGGTCACGCGACCCGTTCGCCGGACAATTACGCACACGATCTGTGGAAAACCCTGTGGAAAAACGCCCGTACGATGTCCTGAAACGCGCTCGTTGCTCGGATTTCACCGATTTGCCCTGATTCGGGGCATTTAGAAGCCGCTCACGACCCGAGTGCCGATCGGCGGCAGGTGGGTGCCGATGCTCGAGTTCAGCAAGTCGACGAACAGGAAGGCCGCGGCCGGGACGCCAGTCGTCGCCGGCGCGCACGCCCGCGGCGAAGCATCCCGCTGGTTCGCGATAAGCGACTCTCCAGCACGCTCGGCTCAGCGTGCCCGCCGCGCCAACCGGCGCTCTGCCGTCGGGATTCATCTCGCGATGGACTTCGTCGATGAAGCCGGATTACGGAGCGACGCCAATCAGTTCGCGGAGTCGCGAGCAACGCAAGTAAGGTAGCGCGCCTATGACGTCTGCTGCGAGGACTACCATCCCCACGACTCGTAGCCCGCGGCACCGGCTCCCGACCCATCGACCGCCCACGCACCCCGGCGAGATGCTGCCCGAAGAGTTCTTGAAGCCCTCTGGCACCAAGCACGTGGAGGCCGCGGCGTGCATGGGCGTTCCGTTTCAGCGCATGAACACGTTGGTGAAGGGAAAGCGCGGCGTGACGGCGGATTGACCACGAGGAACACGAGCAGACAGACAAAGGCAGGCTACACTAACGGCTGCAACCACACCGCGCCCGTAGCTCAGCGGATAGAGCACCCGCCTCCTAAGCGGGGGGCCGCCGGTTCAATTCCGGCCGGGCGCGCCACATTCAGAAGCGACTTCCTAGCTCTTTTTTTTCAGCCTACCTGAACGCCTTCTTCGTCCCCGACACGCCAGGCGGTGGGGCACCGCTCGCGGGCTCGCCGCATCGCCTGTGCCAGCGAGCTCGCTCGTGCATTCATGTACCGTTGCGTAGTCGTGATGCTCCCGCGAGCGGCTGCCACTCGTGAACGGGAACGCCATCATCCGCTGGACGCGATAGCGCTTCATGTCGCAGGCCGTGCCAGGGCAGATTGATCTTCTGGATCTCCGAGAGCGCCTCCCCGCGATCGCGA
>QHWJ01000081.1 GCA_003222535.1 Acidobacteriota bacterium
TCGAGCGACGAGTTCTCGCGGAAGTCGCTGATCGGGAAGACCGACTTGAACACCGACTGGAGACCCGCGTCCTCGCGCTCGCTCGGCAGACGATTCATCTGCAGGAAGCGCTCGTAGGACTTCTTCTGGATCTCGATCAGGTTCGGGATCGGAACGGTCGTCTTGATCTTCGAAAAATCGATGCGCTCGCGGTAGACGTTTTTGGGAAGGCTGTACATCGCTATTGGACCTCGAGGAAAGACTGAGCGCTGAAAACGGGACTCGGGGACGTGGGGACTGAAATCCCAGTCCCCACGTCCCCCAGCCCCCTGGTCTCCAGTCGTCGCCGAAGGGCGCGCGAGCGCCGAGCTACTTGACTTCGACCTTGGCGCCGACGTCCTCGAACTTCTTCTTGATTGCCGCGGCCTCTTCCTTGGGGATGCCTTCCTTGATCGGCTTGGGCGCTCCCTCGACGAGGTCCTTGGCTTCCTTGAGACCCAAGGCGGTGATCTCGCGGACGACCTTGATGACGTTGATCTTGTTGCCGCCGACTTCGGTCAGCGTGACGGTGAACTCGGTCTTCTCCTCGGCCGGCGCCGCCGCCGCGGCGCCGCCGCCCTGCGGCATCGCCATCGGCATCGCGGCGGACACGCCGAGCTCCGATTCGAGCGTCTTGACGAGCTGCGAGAGCTCCAGGACGCTGATTCCCTTGATGTACTCGACCACCTGCTGCTGCGTCACTTCGGCCATTGTCTGTTGCTCCCTCACATGTAGGGCACGGCCCTGCTGCACTCCTGAAATTTGGAAGTAGGAATTTGGAATTTGGAATGCGTGTCCGAATTCCAGATTCTGAATTCCAAATTCCTAATTACGACTGTCCTTCCTTCAGCTTCTTCTCATACTGCACCAACACATTCATCAAATCCCGCGGGACGGCGTTCAGCACCGTCACCAGCCGCACCATCGGCGCGGCGATCGTGCCGAGCAGGCGCGCGTACAGCTCCGGCTTGCCCGGGAGCGCCGCGAGCTCGGCCACTTCGCCCGGCTTCACCTCGCGCCCCTGCACGACGGCTGCTTTGATCTTGAGCGTGGGCGCCGTCTTCACGAATGCTGTCAGCGCCTTGGCGAGCGCGACTGGATCCGTGCTGGTGTAGGCCACGGCCGTCGTGCCCTGGAAAAACTGATCGAGCGGCGCGAAGGAGGTCCCCTTGAGCGCTCGCCTGGCGATGGTGTTCTTGACGACCCTGTATTTCGCCTTCGCCGTGCGCAGCTGGCGCCGCAGCTCGGTGACCTGCGGGACGTTCATCCCCTTGTAGTCGACGAGGATCGCGCTCTCCGATCCTCTGAACGCCGCCTCCAGCTGCTGGAGCTCGTCTTCTTTATCTGCTCGCGTAACGGCCATCTCTGAATCCTCACGGGACTTGGGGACTGGGGGCTCGCTGCTACTCCCTAGTCCTTAGTCCCCTAGTCCCCTAGTCCCCGTCTCTAATGCTTCACTATCACGTCGATGATGTGGGTCGTATCGATGCGGACGCCGGGTCCCATCGTCGACGACAGCGTGACACTCTTGAGGTACTTGCCCTTGGCCGCCGCAGGCTTCGCCTTGACGATGCTGTCGACGAGCGCGTGCGCGTTGGCCACGAGCGAATCGGTGGCGAACGACGCCTTGCCGACCGGCGCGTGGATGATGCCGGTCTTGTCGACGCGGAACTCCACCTTGCCGGCCTTGATTTCCCTGACGGCTTTCGAGATGTCGACGGTGACGGTGCCGGTCTTCGGGTTGGGCATCAGGCCCCGGGGACCGAGCACCTTCCCGAGCTTGCCCACCGCGCGCATCATGTCGGGCGTCGCGACCACGGCGTCGAAGTCCATGAACCCGGCCTGGATCTTCTCGACCATCTCTTCGCCGCCGACCACGTCGGCGCCCGCCTCCCGGGCTTCCTTCTGCTTCTCGCCGCCCGCGATGGCGAGCACGCGCTTGCTCCTGCCGAGGCCGTGCGGCAGCACGACGGTGCCCCGGACCATCTGATCGGCGTGCTTCGGATCCACGCCGAGCCGGAGCGCCAGCTCGACGGTCTCGTCGAACTTGGCGAACTTGACCTTCTGCACGAGCGGCACCGCGTCTTCGATCGTGTACACCCGATCGACAGCGACCTGCGCGCGAGCAGCGCTGAACTTCTTGCCGCGCTTTCTCATGTGCTCTCCTGTGTTCACGCGCTCTTGAATTTGGAATTGGGAATCTGGAATTTGGAATCCGAGCGCGAATTCCAACTTCCAAATTCCTAATTCCAAATTGTGTCGCTATCCGACAACGTCGAGGCCCATCGAACGGGCGGTGCCGGCGATCGTCTTGACCGCCGACTCGAGCGAGTCGCAATTCAGGTCGGGCATCTTCAGCTTCGCGATGTCCTCGACCTGTTTCGCGGTGACAGTTCCGACCTTGTTCTTGTTCGGCTCGGCCGAGCCCTTCGCGATGTTCGCTGCGCGCTTCAGCAGCACCGGCGCGGGCGGCGTCTTCGTGATGAAGGTGTAGGACCGATCCGCATACACGGTGACGACGACGGGAATGATGAGCCCTTCATCCTTCGCCGTCCTCGCGTTGAAGTTCTTGCAGAAGTCCATGATGTTCACGCCCTGCGGGCCGAGCGCCGTGCCCACGGGCGGTGCCGGCGTCGCCTTGCCGGCCGCAATCTGGAGCTTCACCATCGCCTGAACTTTTTTTGCCATAACGTCTATGTCTTACCCACGAAACTCACGGAATCCACGAAAGGCACGAAGCAGAAACCGTTTTTGATCTTTTTCGTGTCTTTCTTTGTTTTCGTGTCTTTCGTGGTCAAATCTTCTCCACCTGCAGGAAATCGAGTTCGACGGGCGTCGAGCGCCCGAAGATCGTGACCATCACCTTGAGCGTGTTCTTGTCGAGGTTCACCTCGTCGACCACGCCGTTGAAGCTGGTGAACGGGCCCTCGTTGATCCGCACCTGCTCGCCCTTTTCGAACATGTATTTCGGCTTCGGCTTCTCCGCGGCCGTTTTGACCTGCGTCAGAATCTGCTCGACTTCGTCCTTGGTGAGCGGCGTCGGCTTGGCGCCCGCGCCGACAAAGCCGGTGACCTTCGGGGTGTTCTTCACCACGTGCCACGCGTTGTCGGACATGTTCATCTCGACCAGGATGTAGCCGGGGAAAAACCGTTTCGGGGTGACCACTTTCTTCCCGGCGCGCATCTCCACCACGTCCTCGGTCGGAATCAGGACCTCGCCGATGTCGCTCTGCAGGCTGTAGGCAATCACACGCTCCTGGAGCGACTCGGCGACCTTCTTCTCGAAGCCCGAGTAGGTGTGGACGATGTACCAGTTCTTCGTCGCGACGTCGGTCATGCCGCACCGAACTTGCGCAGGATCCACGAGAAGATGGCCAGCAGAATCGAGTCGAGCGCGAACAGGTAGATGCCGAAGAACACCGAGGTCGCGATCACGACCACCGTCGTCGCGTACACCTCTTTCTGCGACGGCCAGGTGACACGCTTCAGCTCGTTGCGCACCTCGCTCAGGAACAGGCGCATGCGCTCGAACCATCCGCCGGCCGCGTGTTTTACCGTCTCCAGTGTGGTCGTGTTGTCAGCCACGCGTCCTTCTCACGTTCTGCCTGCCGGCATCCCAAGGGTTCTGGCAGGCCAGGAGGGAATCGAACCCCCAACCCCCGGTTTTGGAGACCGGTGCTCTGCCAATTGAGCTACTGGCCTAAACGCTGCGATCTGCAGAATTGGCGAGTTGGCGATTTGGTGACTTGGTGATTTCCACTGACCAACTCACCAATTCACGAACTCACCAATTCACCAACTATTTGCTCTCCTTGTGGCTCGTGTGCTTCCGGCAGAACCGGCAGTACTTGCTCATCTCGAGCCGCTCGGTCGTCTTCTTCTTGTTCTTCGTCGTGCTGTAGTTGCGACGCTTGCACTCGAGGCATGCGAGCGTGATGATGTCTCTCATGGCTTCGCTTTCAGGGACTGGGGCTTGGGACTCGCCGTCCAGCCGCTCAGGTTCTCTAGCCCCTAAGTCCCCTAGCCCCTAAGTCCCCTAGTCCCCAGTCCCTTGGTCCCAGTCCCTACTCAACGATGTCGGTGACCGTGCCGGCGCCGACGGTCCGGCCGCCTTCACGGATGGCGAAGCGCGCGCCCTTTTCGAGAGCGACCGGCGCCATCAGCTCGCCGCTGATCGTCGTGTTGTCGCCCGGCATCACCATCTCGACGCCTTCCGGCAGGTTCAGCGTCCCGGTGACGTCGGTGGTGCGGATGTAGAACTGGGGACGGTACCCGTTGAAGAACGGCGTGTGGCGGCCGCCCTCTTCCTTCGACAGGATGTACACCTCGCCCTTGAACTTCATATGCGGCTTGATGGTGCCCGGCTTCGCCAGCACCTGCCCGCGCTCGACGTCGTCTTTTTCAACGCCGCGGAGGAGCACGCCGATGTTGTCGCCGGCCTCGCCCGCGTCCAGCAGCTTCCGGAACATCTCGACGCCGGTGACGACTTTCTTCTCGGTCGGCTTGAACCCGACGATCTCGATTTCCTCGCCGACCTTCACGCGCCCGCGCTCGACGCGGCCGGTGACGACGGTGCCGCGGCCCGAGATCGAGAACACGTCTTCAATCGGCATCATGAACGGCTTGTCCACGTCGCGCTGCGGCAGCGGGATGTAGTTGTCGAGCGCTTCCATCAGCTTCGTGACCCCGGCGATGCCTTCGGGATCGCCCTGCAGCGCTTTGAGCGCGGAGAGGCGCACCACCGGGATGTCATTGCCCGGAAACTTGTAGGTCGTGAGCAGCTCGCGGACTTCGAGCTCGACCAGGTCGAGGAGCTCCGCGTCGTCGATGGCGTCGACCTTGTTGAGCGCCACGACGAGGTACGGCACGTTGACCTGGTAGGCGAGCAGCACGTGCTCGCGCGTCTGCGGCATGGGGCCGTCCACGGCGCTGACAACGAGGATGGCGCCGTCCATCTGCGCGGCGCCGGTGATCATGTTCTTGATGTAGTCGGCGTGGCCCGGGCAGTCCACGTGGGCGTAATGCCGCTTCGCCGTCGAGTACTCGACGTGGCTCGTCGCGATCGTCATCACTTTCGAATCGTCGCGCCGGCCCTGCGACTCGGACGCCTTGGCGACTTCATCGTACGAGATGAATTTCGCCCAGCCCTTGTCGGCTGACACCTTGGTGAGCGCCGCGGTCAACGTGGTCTTGCCATGGTCGATGTGACCGATGGTGCCCACGTTCACGTGCGGTTTGCTGCGGTCGAATTTTTCTTTGGCCATGGTCGTCTACGTCCCTCTCTAATCGACGTCGTTTTCGTCCGCCTTCCGCCTTTCCGCCTTCGCGTTCCGCTTCGGCGGACACGGCGCGTGTGGCGTTTACACGGCGCGGTCACGTTTGAAGCGACACGGTGCGGTCTCAGCTGGCCTGCCAGCCGAAGCTCGCGTAGCGAGCGAAGGCTGGAGCCGATGTCCAGAATCGAACTGGAGACCTCGTCCTTACCAAGGACGCGCTCTGCCAACTGAGCTACATCGGCGATCCCCGGTCGTTCGTCATTGGTCGTGAGCCGTTCGTCCCATCGTGCATCGTTGACCAACGACCCATGATCAACGACCGACGACCACATTGGAGCGGGAGACGGGGATCGAACCCGCGACCAACAGCTTGGAAGGCTGTGACTCTACCACTGAGTTACTCCCGCTCTCCCGCTCTCCCGCTTGCCTCTGACAATCGCGTAATCGGGTAACTTGGCAATTGCATTGGGACATCTCGTGCGCGTCGATCGACCAATCCAATGACCCGATTACCAGATTACCCAACTACCAGATCCTGCGACCACTGGTGGCGAGGGAAGGACTCGAACCTTCGAAGCCGCTAGGGCGACAGATTTACAGTCTGCTGCGTTTGACCGCTTCGCTACCTCGCCAGCTATCTGTATTTGTGATTTGTGGAAACGTGATGTTCTGGGTTACCTAAGGACCGATGCACTCGGTCGATGGAGCTGGCGAAGGGATTCGAACCCGTGACCTGCTGATTACAAATCAGCTGCTCTACCGGACTGAGCTACGCCAGCCAGACAAAAGGTGAACTTTAGCACGTCCTGTGCCACTCGTGCAATCCTAAGGGGGTGAGCGCGATGGACGAGGCGATCGCCCTGCTGAGCTGGGCGCGGTCCGGCGTTGTCTGGCGGCCTCGAAAAGGGCAATTCCAGCGGCCACCGACACATTCAGGCTCCGAACGTGGCCATGCATCGGAATCGATACGAGCCAGTCGCAGCGCTCCCGCACGAGGCGCCGCAGCCCGGTCCCCTCGGCCCCGACCACGAGTGCGGTGGGCAGCGTGAGGTCGATCGCGTCGTAGTGCGTCGGCGTATCCCCCGCCAGGCCGACGGTCCACACGCCGGCGGACTTCAGGATCTCGAGCGCTCTCGCGATGTTCACGACCTCCGCGATCTTCACGTGCGCGAGCGCCCCTGCCGACGCGCTCGCCGCCGCGCCGTCGAGCCTCGCGGCGTGACGCGACTGGCGCACGACGCCGTCGCCGCCCGCCGCGTCCACGGTCCGCAGAATCGCACCGACGTTGCGCGGATCCTCGATGCCGTCGAGGACGACGATCAAAGGCGCTCCCCTCGCGCCGCTCACCAGATCTTCGACGCCGAAGGTCCTCGTGTCCTCGACGTCGGCCACCACGCCCTGATGACGATGCCGCGCCCCGCTCGCGAGTCGATCGAGCTCGCCGGCGCTCACGCGGCGCACGGTCACCCGATGTTCTTCGGCCATCTGCACGACCGCCGTCAACCGCTCATCGGCGCGCGGCGACACGCGGATGAGCGTCGCGCGCCCGGCGCGCAGCGCCTCGAGAACAGGGTTGATTCCGTAGATGCGCATGTCCAAATGCCACCACGAAAACACGAAGACCCTCGAAGAACACGAAAAAGAACGTCTTGTACGAAAAGGTTTTCTTCGTGCGTCTTCGTGCTCTTCGCGTCTTCGTGGTTAAGGTATGCCGCCAAGCGCGCGCGAGAATGCCGCCGCGCGCTCGCGATTTCCGATGATCTTCGGGATGCCCGCCGATTCAGGCAGCTCCGCACCGTGATCGATCGCGGGCACCGCGAGGTCCAGCTCCGGCCCTTCGGCCCGCCCGGTCAGCGCCACTCGAATCGGATGGAAGAGCGCCCTGCCCTTCTGCCCTGTGCGCGCTTTCACCTGATGGGCGGCGGCGCGAAACCGCTCACGATCGAGGCGCGGCGCCGGCGCGAGCTCCTCGGCGAGCGCCGCCACGACCGATCGCGCGGCGTCAGCGCTCAATTCCTCGCGCAGAGCGGCATCGGCCAGCGTCCGCGCGGGCGCGTAGTCGAAGAGAAACGCCAATCGCCCCGGCACCTGGTTGAGGCGATCGACCGACGAGCTGGCCATCGCCAGCGCCGAGGCCAGAAACTCGAGGCCGCGGTCGTCGGGCGCCATCCGCACGCCGGCTTCGGCGAAGTACGGGAGCGACAGCCTGGCGAGCCGCACGGCGTCTGCAGTCTTCAGATAGTGGCGGTTCGCCCACGCGAGCTTTTCCTCGTCGAAGACACCGGCGCTGTGGCCGACCCGGTCGAGCGAGAATCGGCGCACCAGCTCCTCGATCGGCAGCAGCTCGGCGTCGTCTCCCGCGGTTCGGCCGGCGGCCGGGCCGCGCGGCGACCAGCCGATGAGGGCCAGGTAGTTCACCAGCGCTTCCGGCAGATACCCCCTGGACCGGAACTCCGCGACGGATGTGGCGCCGTGGCGCTTCGACAGCGGGCTGTGGTCCGGCCCCATGACGAGCGACAGGTGGGCGAACTCCGGCGGCGTGAATCCCAGCGCCTCGTTCAAGAGGACCTGCCGCGGCGTATTCGAGATGTGATCCTCGCCGCGGATCACATGCGTCACTTCCATCAGCGCATCGTCGACGACGACGGCGAAGTTGTACGCCGGATGACCGTCGGCGCGAACGATCACCGGGTCGCCGATGACATCGGTGTGGAAGCGCACGTCGCCTCGAACGATGTCGGTGAAGACGACGTCGCGCGCCTCCGGGACGCGGAATCGAATCGCCGGCCGCTCGCCGGCGGCAATCCTCGCGGCCGCCTGATCGCGTGAGAGCCGGCGGCACGTGCCGGCGTACCGCGCCGTGCGTCCCGCGGCCACCGCTTCCTCACGCTCGGCCCCGAGCTGCGCCGTCGAGCAGAAGCAGTAGTACGCCGCGTCGGCGCCGAGCAGCTCCTTCGCGTACGACTGGTAGAGGTGCAGACGCTCCGACTGGCGATAGGGCCCGCGCGGGCCACCGACGTCCGGACCCTCGTCCCAGTCGAGACCCAGCCATCGCAGATCGCGCAGGATCTCCCCTTCCGATTCGCGCGTCGATCGCTCGGCGTCGGTGTCCTCGATGCGAAGAATGAACGTCCCGTTGGAGCCACGCGCGAGAAGCCAGTTGAACAAGGCGGTCCGGGCATTGCCTACGTGGAGCTGGCCGGTGGGGCTGGGGGCGAAACGGACTCTCATGTAATTAGGAATTGTGAATTTGGAATTTGGAATGCGTGAATGCGTGCACGAATTCCAAATTCCTACTTCCTACTTCTGAATTCTCGGTATTGCCCTTATGAGGGCGATCGCGTGGGCGGCAATGGCCTCGCCGCGGCCGACGGCGTCGACCCCCTCGTTGGTTTTTCCTTTGATGCTCACGCGCGCGGCGTCGATGCCGATCGCCTGCGCGACGGCCGTCCGCATCGCGTCAACATGATCGCGAATCTTCGGCGCCTCGAGGACGACCGTCACGTCGACGTTCCCGACCTCGAAGCCGTGTTCCGCCGCCAGCGCGACGGCGCGTGCGAGCAGATCCAGGCTCGACGCGTCCTTCCAGCGCGGATCCGAGTCCGGGAAGTGCCGCCCGATGTCGCCCAGGCACGCGGCGCCGAAGATCGCGTCGGTGACCGCGTGGCAGATGACGTCGGCGTCCGAGTGCCCGAGCCCCCCTCGATCGAACGGGATCGTCACACCGCCGAGTACGAGCCGGCGTCCCGCCACCAGACGATGCAGGTCGTACCCGGTGCCGGCGCGACCGGTTCGCGCGGGTGCCGCTCGGCTAAAGCCTTCGCGCTCCGAAAAGCTGACGCCTTCGTTCTCCGAAGAGCTGACGCTTTCGCGCTCCGAACCGCCGACGCCTTCGCGCTCCCAAGAGCTGAAGCCTTCGTTGTCTGAAGAAACACCGCGCTTGTCTACACCTTGGAGCGCGAAGGCTTTAGCCGAGCGATCCGTCGCCGAGCGTGCGATTGCCTCGGCGATCGGGAGATCTGCAGGCGTCGTGATCTTGATGTTGGAGGTCTCGCCGTCCACGAGCCGGACGGGAAAGCCGGCACGTTCGACGAGCGCCGCTTCATCGCTCGCGTCGAGACCATCACGCTCGGCGATCTCGAGCGCCTGCCGGAGCACGTCGCGCCGGAACGCCTGCGGCGTCTGGGCGAGAAAAATCGTGGCGCGATCAAGCGTCTCGGCGACGGTCCGGCTGAAGCCGGACACAGACGAGCCCGTTACGTCGCGTCCGGCTCCAGCGGGACCCTGATCCGGACTCGCCCGCTTGACCGTGTCGCGGGCCTGCACCGCCGCCAGCGCGGCACCGGATTCCGCCGCGGCGGCGATGGTGTTGGCGATCAGCTCCGCGCTGGCGAATGGCCGCGCGGCATCATGAATCACGATGATGTCGGTGTGCGCTTCGGTCACGCGGAACGCATTGGCCACCGAATCCTGACGCCGGCCGCCGCCCGCGACCATCCGCAGCGCCTTCCCGGAACCGCCGAGCGCGAAGGCTCCGGCCGAGCGAAGATAGGCTGGCGGACTGTCTATGAGCGCTTGCGGCAGCGCGACAATAAGTGCGTCGATCGCGGGGTGCGTGAGCAGGGCCATCACGCTGCGCTCGAGAATCGGCCGCCCGCCCACCGCAACCAACACCTTCGGCTGCGCGCCGCCGAACCGCTGGCCACGTCCGCCGGCCGCGATGATCGCTGTGACGTGCATAGGGTAAACGTTGATTATATGGGGCCTGGAGGCTGGGGACTGGTCCTCGGTCCATTCCCTGGTCCGCGATCCCAATGGTGTCGGGCGAGGCGGAAGCGGCGGCTTGCGCAGCGGTAACGGACGCGCGATGAGGGTCCTGGTCATCTGCGTCAGACGCCGGAAGGTTGCCGCGTGTCCACGGCGGCCGAGACGATGGCGTGTACTCGATCGGCCAGCGCTTTCGCGTCACGCGGAGTCGGCGCCTCGAGCGCCGGCGGCTGGATGGGATCGTGGATGACCAGCACCACATCGGCCGGCTCGGTCCGCAATCGTCCCTTCGGCATCACGTTCCGCGTACCGATCACCGCGAGCGGGACGATGGGCAGGCCGGCCTCGATGGCGAGCAGGAAACTGCCGCCCTTGAAACGGCCGACGCGACCATTCGCGCTGCGCGTGCCCTCCGCGTAGATCATGAGCGACAACCCTTGCGACACGAGCGCACGCCAGCGTCTGAGAATACCCGCGCGATCGGGATGATGGCGATCGACGAACAGGTGGCCGCCACGGCGGAGATGCCACCCCAGCACCGGGAATCGCGCCAGCGACGCCTTCGCGATGATCCGCAACTGATACGGCAGCGAGGCGAAGAGGACCGGCGTATCGTAAATGCTCTGGTGATTGGAGACGAACACGTACGTGGTGCCCGGCGCAATCCGTTCGAGACCCTCAACGCGAACGCGGACCCCGGTGGTCTTCAGAATCAGCCACGACCACGCGCGCGCGCAGCGATGCGCGAAGTAGCCGCGGTCGACGAGGCTCGACGCGATCGACGCGGCACCGAGCACGATCGTGTAGATGGTGATGGCGGGAATGAGATAGAAGACCGTCCGCCACCAGTGGAAGGGGGGGAAACGCAAGTTGGAATTATGAATTTGGAATTTGGAATTTGGAATTTGGAATTCGCGACGCATTCCAAATTCCAAATTCCTAATTCCAAATTCATCATGTCGCCGGGACCACGGGGGCGGCCGCCCGGACGCGCTCGGGGGCGGCCGCCGCCGCGGCCTGCGCGCTCACGCCCGCTTCGATGTACCGGCCGAAGATCATCTTCCCCGCGGTCGTCTGCAGCACGCTGGTGACGACGATCTCGATCGTCCTGCTGATCATCTTGCGCGCGTTGTCGACGACGACCATCGTGCCGTCGTCGAGATAGGCGACACCCTGGTTGTATTCCTTGCCTTCCTTCAGGATGAACACCTTCATGATCTCGCCTGGCAGCACGACCGGCTTGACCGAGTTCGCGAGCTCGTTCACGTTCAGGACGTCGACGCCCCGCAGCTGCGCGACTTTGTTCAGGTTGAAGTCGTTCGTCACGATTTTCCCCGGGAGCGCACGCGCCAGCTCGATCAGCTTGAGATCGACTTCGCGCACCTCGGGAAAATCCACATCGGAAATCGAGACCTCGACGCCGGACATCTTCTGAATTCTCTGAAGGATGTCGAGGCCGCGGCGGCCGCGGTTCCGCTTGAGCGAGTCGGCCGAATCGGCGACCAGCTGCAGCTCCTTGAGCACGAACTGCGGGATGACAAGCGTGCCGTCCACGAATCCGGTCTCGCACACGTCCGCGATGCGGCCGTCGATGATGACGCTCGTGTCGAGAATCTTGTAGCGGCGCTCGGGGCCGGTCGCGCGGAACAGACTGACGAGACGCGGCGGCTCGAGCCATTCACCGTGCTGGCCACCCAGGACGAGGCCGAGATACGGCAGCACGATCAGGACGAAGCTGTGCAGGAACTCGACGCGCCGGTCGCCGCTGTCGGCCCAGAACAGGCCGGTGCCGATGGCGTGCGCGATCGCGAGGCCGATGGCGCACCCGATGAGCGCGCCGAGCACGCGGGTGACGGCCGTCTCGCGCAGGCGGCTTTCGAAGAGGACGACGAGCGCGGCGAGGGCGAGCGCAAAACCGACGTTAGCGGGCAGCCCGACCGGCAGTGGCAGAAGGATCGCGGCGGAATAGGCGACCGCGGCGACAAACAGCACCCGCGCGAGCGCAAACCAAGCCATGGGGAGACCCCAGTCTTATGACACGCGCCGCACGGATATGACTCGTTATGAATAAGATGCTCGGCGGCTCGGCATCCGTGGGCAACGATATCACCGCGCCGAGACGATGACAATCGCAGACAACCCGTGGGCGACCGTAGTGTCCGGCCTTAGCCGGACCTACTCGAGCAGAGCGTCGAGCGCTTCGCCGACAGTTCGCACGCCAATCAGCTCGCACCCGCCACCTTCGGACCCGCCTCCGACCGCCTGCGGACCTGGCGAGCCTGGGCGAGGCTCGCCGGAGCGCCCCTGGCGCGAAGGCGGCAGACACGCGTCGGGATCGATGTTCGCCTCTTCGGAGCGCGAGCCTTTCAGGCGAGCGTCGGGATCGATGTTCGCTGCCGGCATGATGCAGCGGCGGAAGCCCATTTGCGCGGCCTCGCGAACGCGCAGCGTCGCCTGCGTGATGCCGCGCACCTCGCCGGCCAGCCCCACTTCGCCGAACATCGCCGTGGTCGCCGGGATGACGCGGTTGCGCACGCTCGACGCGATCGCCGCGACCACGCCGAGGTCGGATGCGGGTTCGTCCACAGTCACCCCGCCGGCGATGTTCACGAACACATCGTCTCCAATCAGATTCAGGCCGGCGCGCTTCTCCAGTACGGCCAGCAGCAGCGTCAGACGCTGCTGATCGATGCCGCTCGCCATCCGCCGCGCGTTGCCGTACGTGCTCGAGCTGACGAGCGCCTGAACCTCCACGAGAATCGGTCGCGATCCTTCGACCGAGCAGAGCACCGCCGACCCGGGCGCGTTGACGGGACGCTCGGCGAGAAACATCTGCGACGGGTTCGGCACGGGGCGCAGTCCGGTGGAGGTCATCTCGAAGACGCCCAGCTCGCTCGACGCCCCGAACCGGTTTTTCACCGCGCGGACGACGCGGTGCGAGTGGTGTCGCTCGCCTTCGAAGTAGAGCACCGTGTCGACCACGTGCTCGAGCGCCTTCGGGCCCGCGAGGCTGCCGTCTTTCGTGATGTGGCCGACGAGGAACGTCGGGATGTTCTGGCCTTTGGCGGTGAAGAGCAACTGGGTTGCCGCTTCGCGCACCTGTCCGATGCTCCCGGGCACCGATTGAAACTTGAGCGAGAAGACGGTCTGCACCGAGTCGATGATCACGAGCGCCGGCCTGATGCGGGCGATCTCTTCGAGGATGCGCTCGAGACAGGTTTCCGCAAGCAGGTAAAGCGGCGCCCTGCCGACCGCCAGCCGCTCGCCGCGCGACTTGATCTGGTGCTCGGATTCCTCGCCCGAGCTGTACAGGACGGCGCCGGCGGTGCGCGCCATGTTCGCCGCGGCCTGCAACAGCAGCGTCGACTTCCCGATGCCCGGCTCGCCGCCCAGGAGCACCAGCGATCCGGGTACGACACCGCCGCCGAGCACGCGATCGAATTCATCGATGCCGGTCGAGATGCGCGCGTGCTGCTCGATCTCGATGTCGGAGTACAACCGCGCCCCGCCGGATGCCCCCGCGGGCGCGTACCGGTGCGCGCCAGCCGCGCCGCCTCCTGCGTCCTCTGACGGCGCGCGCTCCTCGACCAGCGAATTCCAGGCGCCGCAGTCCGCGCAGCGGCCCAGCCACTTGGGCGATTGCGACCCACACTCCTGACAGACAAAGACCGTTGAGGGACGCTTCGCCATCAGGTGATTATCGCAATTGGTAAGTTCGTCAATTGGTAAATAGGTAAATCACAATTGGTAAATTGGTAAATCATCAGTGCTTTTCGTGCAGATCCATTCTCTGTCTCGCTCTGTCTTCATTCACCAACTCACCAACTCACCAATTCACCAATTTACCAATTTACCAACTAGTCGTACACGCGTTGGATCCTAGCGCCAATGCGGCACAGGATCTCGTAGGGGATCGTACCGATTCGTGCAGCCATCTCGCGGACGTCGATCCGGTCGCTCCCTTGCGATCCGATGATGGCGACCTCGTCGCCGGGCGACACGTCGAGGCCGGTGACGTCGGCCATCAGCATGTCCATGCAGACCGATCCGACGATCGACGCGCGCCGGCCGCGAATCAGCACCGATCCGCGGCCCGCGAGCCGCAGATCCAGTCCGTCCGCATATCCAGCCGGCACGATTGCGATCGTCGTCGGCCGTTCAGCGGTGAATTTCACGCCGTAGCCGACGCCCTCGCCCGCCCGCACACCCTTCACGGCGACGACGCGGCTCCCGAGCGTCATAATCGGGGTCAGCGGCACGGTGGACGCGAGCGGCGGCGGCACGATGCCGTACAACAGGAGGCCCGGACGCACGCGATCGTACCAGACGCGCGAGTCGCGAAGCAGCGCGGCGCTGTTGGCGGCGTGGACATACACGCGGTGGACCGCAGCTCCCGCAGAGCTTCCCTTCGTGTGTTGGGCGACCCTTTGAGGGTGGCCGTCCGCCGCCAGGTCGCCGATCTCTCCGATACGCAGGGCGACGCGTTCAGGGTCGCCGCCCCGAATCCCGTCGATCTCCTCCAACACGCGCTCGAAGCGCACGCGCTGCTCGGTGAACAGCGGCGACTCCGGCTCGTCGGCGGTCGCGAAGTGCGTGTAGACCGCGCCAAGCTCGAGATTAGGGCTCGCCAGGAGCTCCGGCAGCGTGCGGCGCAGGTTGTCGAAGCGGAACCCGAGGCGATTCATGCCGGTATCGATCTTCAGGTGATAGCGCAGCCGACGCTGATACTTTGCCGACGCAGCCTGCACCGACCGCGCGGCGCCGGGCGTCGAGATCGTCGGGGTCAGGCGGCAATCGAACAGCCCGTCCAGGTCGCTGACGCTCAGCGCGCCGAAGACGAGAATCTCCGCGCGCACCCCGGCGGCGCGGAGCGCCGCGCCTTCCTCGATGTCGGCGCACGCGAGCAGATCGGCGCCAGCGTCTTCAAGGGCGAGCGCCACCTGCCCGGCGCCGTGTCCGTACGCGTTCGCCTTCACGACCGCGATGACCTCAGGCGCGCGCCCCGCCCCTCCAGTCGCAAGGTGCTCGACTATGAGGCGGTAGTTGGACTTGAGCGCGCTGAGATCCACGCGCGCGACGGTCGGACGGATCATCTGCGGAAAGATTGTAGCGTTCCGCTCTGCATAAAAAGACCGCTGGCATCGTAACCTTTTCAGTCAGCGCCAGGTCCAACGGCACATGCGAAAGGTCTATCTCGTTTCACTGGTCGCGCTCACCGCCGCGTGCGCAGCGAACCCGCGGCCATCCGTGTCGAACAGCGTCAAGCCTGCCAAAGAGCGCACGGTCATCCACCTGCTCAGCCGCACGACGTTCGGACCGCGCGCCGCCGACGTCGATCGCCTGTATCTCGACACCTGGCTGAGCGCGGCGGCGCAGAAAGGACCCGCGCCCGGCCGCGGCCTGAACGAGAACTATGGACGAGAGCTCGTCGAGCTGCACACGCTCGGGGTCGATGGCGGCTACACACAGCGCGACGTGGTGGAAGTCGCCCTCTGCTTCACCGGCTGGACCCTGGCGAACCCGCACGACGGGATGGGATTCGAGTTCAAGCCGGCGATGCACGATCGCGGCGAAAAGCACGTCCTGGGACACACCATGAGCGCGGGCCGCGGCATCGAGGACGGCGAAGAGGTGCTCGACATCCTGGCAGGGCATGAACGCCGCGTCGGTTGACGCGGCCCGCGGCGAAGCAGACCTGAAGCGGCTTCTGCCCGATGTCCGAACCGACGAGCCGTTGGCGACCATCAGGACAGCGCGGAGCTCGGGTGCGCCGGATCGTGGCGGCGATCGGTGCCCCATTTCAGATAGACGACGACATATTTGGCCACGGAGACACAAAGACACAGAGAAGAACTCGCTTCACGTAGCGCGCTCGACGCGGCGCCGCGCAGCGGCGGCCGAGGCGTGCAAATCGCAAACGAACGACCACTGGACACAGTGGCTCGGTCGTTCGTTTGCGGTTTGCGCGCCTCACGGCTCGGCCTGCGGTGCAGGCCGCCCGCGTCGAGCGCCTCTGTGTCTCAGTGTCTCCGTGGCTTGTCCAAATCAATACGTCGGCGTCATTACGAAATGTGGTACTTAGCTTCGGCCGCGGAACGGCCCCCGCCTAGTATGGCGTCCTCGACTTCTGATGCAACCAGACGGTGTCGTACAACGGCCGGGCTGGCGGCCCGCCGAGAATCGCCGCTCGCGTATGCAGCAGCGGCAGGCCCAGCGATGCGGCGGTTTCGACCAGACCCGCGCGCGGCTCGTTATGCAGCAGGTACCCGCCCGGCCGCAGCATGGCGGTGATGTTCGCGAGAGCCAGCGCGAGCTGGCGGTCATCAAAATACGTGAGCACATTGGTCGCGACCGCCACGTCGAAGGGCGGTTCGTTCACGAGACGCTCGGTCACGATGTTCAGACGCTCGACGCTCAGCGCGCGGGCGACAACCGGTCGGACGGCGATCGAACGCCGGTAGTGTCTGTCCGACGTGACGAGGCGCGGCGCCGGCGTCTCCTCGCCGATCGCGGCGCCCAGCGCATCTACGTACGCGCGATACTCCGGGCGCAACGGCTGGTCGCGAGTCTCGAGGATGCCGGCGAACAGGTGGATCGTGAGCGGTCCTCGAACCGCGGCCTCGAGCGCGCGCACGACGCGCGGGTTCACGTCGACCGAGTGCACGCGGAGATCCCGGTCGGACGCGAGCGACAAGGCGAGCAGCGCGTCCGCGACTGCCAGCGGTTGATAGCTCTGAGGGTCAACCGCGTCGGTGAGGTCCGTCCGCGGGGCGAGGTCGAGACCGGGACCGACCACGAGGACTCTCGTGATGCGCAGCGCGGGTTCGAGCGCGTGGAGCGTGCCGAGGCCAAGATAGACCCCAAAGCCCGCTTCGATCTGTGTGTCCGAGCTGTGGGGCCGGCTCTCGTAGAGCGAGGCGATCCGGGCGGCGTCGTTCCCCGCTGCAAACTCTTTCCGATACAGGAATCGCGCGACCCGCACGTAGTCCGCATAGAGCGTTTCGATCGCGGCCGCCGGCCGGTCCCACTCGACCAGCGTCCTGAAATACGCCAGGCGCGCGTCTTTCGGTTCCGTGCGGAGCGCGTTCAGCAGGTCGGCGACCCGCGCCCGCTCCGACGGCGGCCAGCCGGCCCTGGGCACGTAGGACGGATCCTCGAGCAGCCGCTTACGCTCGTCCTCCGGCAAACCCGCGACAAACCGGCGCGCGCTGACGGCCGGCTCGATCCGTGCCCGTCCGGTGAATCGGCTCGACTGAAGGGCGTAGTAGATCAGATGTTCCTGTTCCCCCTCGGCGACCCGCCGATCGGTGTCCGCCTGCACGCTGTCGATGTACGCAACGAATGCGGGCGCGGCGATAGCGTGCGCCGCAAGGTCGTGCCGAAGCACCTCCGGCAGGTCTTCGTACTCGATTCGCCGGCTGCGATCCGCCGCGGCGGACAGTCCCAGCAACGCGGCGAGCAGCGCGGCCGCCGTGATCCTCAAAACAGCAGCTTGATGCCCAGCTGTCCGTACCGCGGGAAGTTCGACTGGCGCACGACCGTGCGGTCGATGGTGCCAAACAGCGGGTTGGTCGGGTTGTTCTCGTACTGCCGCTCGTCGTAAATGACCTGATTGAGCACGTTGTACAGCTCGACACGGAGCTGCAAACGCACATTGCCCGTCAGACGCGTCGTCTTCGCGAAATTGAGGTCGAACTGATAGAACGGCGGACGCCGGATTTGATCATCGCGGAAATTGACGGCGCCACGCGTGTAGTTCGGCCGGATGATGAAATTCGGCTCCGTGCACCCGGCGGCCACCGAGTAGCCGAGCATCGTCACGACGCCGGTGTCGCTCATTTGCGCCACGCAGTTCTTCACCGCGCGGATCACGGGCGCGTTGAAGTCGACGTCCTGAATGGTCGCGTCCTTCACGTAGAACACGTTCTGCGGGAGGCCCCAGGGACGGCCGCTGTTGAACAGCCACATGCCCGCGACTTCCCACCCTCCGGCGAGACCGTTGACAATCGGACCGGAACTGGCCAGGAACCTCTGCTCCCGCCCGAACGGCAGGTGATAGACACCGGAGATCGTCACGCGGTGACGCCGATCGCTCTCAAAGGGCGACCGCTGAACGATCCGGTCGACGTCGGTGATGAGCGGATTCACGGTGTTGTTGCCGCCGATCTGGTTGTCGCCGCCGTTCTCCTCGATCATGCTGGACAACGTGTAGGTGCCGGCCAGGGTAAGACCCGTCGACATGCGTTTGTTCACGACGAGCTGCGCCGAGTTGTACCAGATGCGGCCGTCGTTGCGGTCGAACATCGTGATGCTCGTGAACTCCGGGAACGGACGGCTCAACTCGTACCGCGACAGCGTCGGGCTCGTGAACCGCGCGGTCCCCTCGAAGCCCGGGACCTGGAAGAACGGATTGGGCAGCAGCTCGTTGCAGAACGCGACGCTTCCACCTTTCGTCGGATCGCATTGGTCGCGAAGCGACGCCGGCGGTTCGTTGAAGCCGCCCCACCGGTTCTGCTCTTCTCTCGTGCGGCTGCCGACGTAGGAGAGCTCGACCGTCGTGCGCCCCGGCAGTTCCCGCTGCATGCCGACCGAGAACTGGTGCACGTACGGATTGACGAAATCGGCGTTCGAAAAGCTCGGGCTCCGCCCGAGGAACGTCTGGAGACCCAGCGATGATCCGGGTGCAGGCGCAATCCCCTGCGAGAACGGATTCGCGAGCGACAAGGTCGATGTGCGATCTCCGTCGAGCGACGCGATGAGCGGCGTCTGAATGCCGAAGCCGTTCGACGCCGAAATGCCGACGAGGTTGATGTAGTACAGCCCGTACCCGGCGCGCACGACTGTCTTGTCGCCGAGAACATATGCGAGGCCGACGCGCGGCTGGATGTTGTTCCGGTCCCACTGGTACGGGTACTGCGGGTTGCCGTTGACGTCGACGAACCCGAGGCCGCCGCGCACCTGGTAACCGGGGAACTGCTGCTGGTTGATCCGCGCCGACACCGGATTGATCGCCTGGCTATCGAAGCCGTAGTTGATTCGGTCGTCCTTCTCGAAGACCGGAGTGTTGAAGTCCCAACGCACGCCGACGTTCACCGTCAACCGGTTCGTGACCTTCCAGTCGTCCTGAACCCACGGCGCGTAGTAGTTCCAGCGGAACGTCGGGTAGAAGTTGTTCTCGATCGCGCCGAAGGCGGGTGCGCCGAGCAGGAACGATGCGATCGAATTGCCGCTCAGCGCCTCCGACGCATTGAAGACCCGCTGCGTAAATCGGCGGTCGAAGGTCAACACGAACAGGTTGGTGTTGATCTCGCGCGTGTACCACGTCAGCCGCATGTCGAGGCCGCCGCGCACGCTGTGCGTGCCCTTCACCCACGAGAAGTTCGGCTGCAGGCTGACACCGGTCGTGGTTTCGCTGTTGCGGCTGTTGCGGCCGAGATTCTGGTACTCCGTCGTCCCGGTCGTGCTCGCCCCGAAGCCGCTGGGGGCGAACGCGGTCGTCACAAAGTTCAGCCGAGGAAAGACTTTGTTCGGAAGCTGGTTGACGAACGACGACGGGAAGCCCAGATCGGCGGGATTGAAGTTCAGCCCGGGATCGGAGCGCGCGAGCTCCAGGTACTGATTGAGACCGGCGCGGACGTTGACGACCAGCGACGAGCTCACCGTTCGAACCCAGTCGGCGACGCCGGTGTGGTTGATACGCCAGAGCGGCAGCTGGCCATCCTGCGCGGGTCCGGTCAGGATCCCGTTCGTGCTGCGCTGTTCGGTCCGCTTGTTGTACGCGTAGCGGACGAACAGCTTCGTCCTGTCGCTGATGTTCTGGTCGACCTTGGTGGCGATGTTGCGGAAGGTGTCGAACGCCAGGTTCGGTGCGAAGACGTAGTTGTTGCGCCACGGATCGCTTCCCCCCGGCGCGGTGGCGTTGGGCCGCAGGAAGTACTGCACGAACTTCTGCGCCATCGGGTCGATGCGGCCGATCGGAATCTGGTTGTTCGGGAACGCGTCGCGCACCCATTGCCCATTCTCCAGACGTCCCGTCGCGGGGTCGTAGATCGTGATCAAACGGCCTTGCGCGTCACGCAGGTTGCTGAAGTCGCCACCGAGCTGTGCGTCATCGGGGACCGTGAAGGTCGCCGGGTTCGGCGTCGCTTCCTTGTAGCCCTCGTAGTTGAACATGAAGAAGGTCTTGTTCCGTCCGTCGTAGAGGCCGGGGATGCTCACGGGGCCGTCGACCTGGAAGCCGTACTGGTCCAGTTTGTGCGCCGGCTTCGCGAGATTATTGACCTTGAAGAAGTATTCGCTCGAGTCGAGGCCCTTGCGGCGGGCAAACTCGTACAGGGATCCATGAAACGTGTTCGTCCCGGACTTCAGCGAGACGTTGACGATGCCGCCTGCCGTCCGTCCGTACTGGGCGTCGTAACTGTTCGTGACGATCTTGAACTCCTGCACCGAGTCGACCGGCGGCACGTACGCGATGTTGTTGCCGCCCTGAATCGAATTGTTCGGCGCCCCGTCGAGCAGGAACTCGTTGTTGCGGTTCTGGCCGCCGTTGATGGACCAGTCGGCAATCGCGCCGTTGTCGAACGGCCGCTGGTAGATGGCGGGGCCGTTGTACGTGATTCCGGGCGACAGGTAGGAGAGCATGAACGGATTGCGCGCGTTGAGCGGCAGCTCGGTGACACGCTCGTTGTCGATGACCAGCCCGCGATCGGCTTTGGACGTTTCGAGCACCGGCGATTCGCCGGTGACGGTCACTTCTTCGCTCAGGGTTCCCAGCTGGAGCTGAAAGTTGACCGCGGAGGTCTGACCGATCTCAAGCCGCACGCTCGCCTGCGTGACTTTCTTGAAGCCGCTCAACTCGGCGGACACGCTGTACACACCCGGCTTGAGAAACGGAATCGAATAGGCGCCGTCATTGGTGGTGAATCCGGTGGCGGCTTCGGCGGTTTGCGTGTTGACGGCCGTCACCGTCGCGCCCGGGACCGGCAGCCCGCCCGGGTCGGTCACGCGGCCCGTGACCGTCGCGCGGAACTCCTGCGCCCGCGCGCCTCCCGCCGCGAGACAACCGAGCACGGTGAGGGTGATGAGCCTTCCACGCAGTGAAGAGATGCGCATCGGGATCCTCCTGGGTGCTAACTTAACCGGTAAAGTTGGCCTCTTTTAGCACCCCGCGGCGCCGGAGTCAACCGGCGGTCAGGGCGCCCCTTTACAGGTGGAGCAGGCCGGAGAAAAGTGGTTACCATGGCGCCGATGTCCGGCAACGCGATCCGTCGCCTTCCCTTGCCGCGGCCGCCGCCGGGGCCGTCTACACGCTAATTGGCAAAAGGGATCTCGGGACGAAAGAGTTTCCGCCCATCGACACCGCGCTGCTCGATGGTGACATTGGTTTTCGTCAGCATACCGGCGGGCACACCGCCGAGCCGACGTGGCCGACGTTTCTGACCTTTGCCAGCCGCTATCTCGGATCACCGGTGAGGGCCATCACGAAATAGAGCCGTAGGGCACCGCTTGACCGGTGCCGCCCGGCACGGCTGAAGCCGTGCCCTACGTACGAATGAAACGTCCAGCTATCGTGATAATGCGTCGCTCGCGGATCCCTTGCTGAAAGCCTGGAAGTAGCGCAGGCACTTGTCGCGCCAGGCGGCGGCGTCTTCCGTCTGGCGTCGAAGCCTGGCGAGGACGGCCTGGTACCGCTCCTCATCGACCTTGCCGTGCAGCGTCCTCCAGCGCGTCTCGAGTCCTTTCGCCTCGTCTGCACCGCGGCGGTAGGACCGGACCAACTCGTCCCAGAGTGTGCGTCCCGACTTCATGCGGTAGTCCCAGGGCAGCCGATGAAACCACAGGAGCAGATCGTCGGGAGTGGTCGCGGGATCGTTCCACAGCTCGCGCAGCGGTAAACGGTACTGGTCCACGGCGCCGCTGCCACGCCGCGTGCGATCGTAGCCAATGCCCGACGCGTCCGCCCGGTGATAGTAGGTGGCGGACCAGTCCGCCCGGCGCGGATCGGTGTTCTCAGGCATCGGCGCGTAGTGATCGCCGCCTATTACATGGTGCAGGCCGAGCGGCATCGTGTAGTGCACGAACGCTTCGCGCGAGTCGAGCATGATCGACCGGATTGTCGCGACCACATCGGGCGCGTCGCCCCAGGTCATCCGGATCCATTCGTCCGCGATCGCGCCGGCGCTCAGTCCGGGATCCCAGGCCAGCCGTCCGAACGCGTACCAGTTGGCTTGTGCGAAGTCGTGGCCGCTCCAGTTGACGTCACGTCCGGTGTTGGCGACCCCCGCGATGCCGGTTCGCCGCTGCCCGTCGAGCGACCCGTCAATCACCTTCGCGACAAGGGAACCGGGACCCTGCGCGTACGTGTCGGCGTCGAGGACCTCCTTCCACATCGGCGCCAGATACACGAGGTGGTTCGCCTGGCCCAGGTACTCCTGCGTAATCTGCAGCTCCGCCATCAACGGCGTCCTCGGCATGGCGCCGAACAGCGGATGAAACGGCTCCCGCGGCTGAAAATCGAGCGGTCCGTTCTTGACCTGGGCGAAGACGTTCTCGCGGAACCGTCCGTCGAGCGGCACGAATTCCGCGTAAGCGCGCTTGACGCGATCGGGGTCCACGGCCTCGTCGTAGACGAAGGCACGCCACAGGACGATGCCGCCGTGCGGCGCCACGGCGTCGGCCAGCACATTCGCGCCGTCGGCATGCGTGCGGCCATAGTCCTGCGGCCCTGGCTGGCCTTCGCTGTTGGCCTTGACGACGAAGCCGCCGAAGTCGGGGACGAGGCGGTAGATTTCATCGGCCTTCGCCCGCCACCACCGGGCGACCGCCGGGTCGAGCGGGTCGTCCGTCGGCAGGCTGCCGAGCATCTTGGGCGCGGCGAAATTGGCTGCCAGATAGACACGGATGCCGTAGGGCCGGAGCACGCCCGCGATGCCCGCGGCCTTCTCGAGCAGCGGCGTCGTCAGCGATTGGGGATTCGCGTTGACGCTGTTGATGGACGCGCCGTTGATCCCGATCGACGCGTTCGCGCGCGCGTAGTCCCGCAGGCGCTGGTCGACACGGTCGGGCCACCACAGCGATCGGCCCGCGTACCCGCGCTCGATGCTGCCATCGAGGTTGTCCCAATGATTCAGCAGCCGCCGCTCGAGCCGGGGGCGCTCGGCGATGTCGAGACGCGCAAGCGGCCGGCGCGTCTGGATCAGGCGAAGAAAGTGGAATGCGCCGTAAAGCGCGCCGGCTTCGCCCGCCGACGCGATCACCGTTGCAGCATGGCCTCCGACGCTCGTCGAGCGAATCACGTAGCCCTCATCACCGAGGCGCACGAGCGCGTCGGTCCAGCCGAGCGCGGCGACCAGCGGCGAGGTGGACGGCGTGCCGACAATCACCGTGCCGTCAGATCGGGGACGGACTGCTCGCGGAACATCGACACCCAACAGTCCACGTAACCCGCGCGCGAGCTCGGCGGCGATCACCTCGCTCGTCGGAGACCGCGGCTGCACCACGATGGCGATGGCGGATTGCCGGTAGGACGCACGCTGGATCGGGTCCATCAGACGCGCATAGCGCAGCCAGAGGTCATAACCGGTCTCGGCACGGAGGCCCACCGCGAGCGCCATGGCCGCAATCAGCGTGGAACAGCCCACGAGACGACAGCGGGTGCGAAGCGTCGTGTTCAAGGGATTAACGAGCGTCACGATATGTTTCGCCTCAGCCGCTGTCAACCCATTGATCCCCTGAACATCACGTCGACAACGGGAACTGGAGAGGGGAATCTGCGGTTCAGGGCGCGCCTGTCGTTCTAAGCCGCTGCTGAAGAACGCATCGCGAATTCCAAATTCCAAATTCCAAATTCCAAATTCTAGATTCCATCGCGCCGGAAGCGCTCGATGAGCGGACCCGGATCCGGGCCACGGCCAAGCGCATGGGCTTCGCACGCCGCATACACGGGCATCAGGGCGCGATAGATCGCGTGGCGCTTCGCGTCTGGACGCTGGCGCGATGCAGCGGCCGGTTCAGCGAACCCGCTGACGACGTCCTCCCACGCGGCCGCGCGTCCATCCACATTCATGTCAGCGTGCGCGGCGCGAAGAGCGGCGCCGAGCGCCGCGGCGTTCGCAACCTCGAGCTGGTACACATCCGCCCCGAACACATCCGCCATCACCTGCAGAATCTGTCGATTGGCCGCAGCGCCGCCCGTCGCGTGAATGGCATCGACCTCCACCGCCATCCACCGTGAGTGCAGCGCCATCGCCATTTGCTGCGCCTCGATGACGGCCCGCACGTGGCCCGGACCATCGCCAGCGGGCAAGCCGTATCGATGGACACCCGGCACCAGCACCGGCGGCGTGATCTCGGGCTCGAACCAGGGCAGAAGAATGCGTCCGCGATTGCCCGGGTCGGTTGCCTCGAGCGCCCGCGAAAACTCGGGCCACGTCAGACCGCAGGCGTCGCGGACGCGCTCTCGCGCAAGCGAGCCGTTCTGGAAACAGGTCAGGCCCATGTAGTCGCCCGTGGGCGCTCCAAAGACGTGTCCCGTCCCCGACGAGTCAACCCGCGGCTCGCGCATCGGCCCGAAGACCGTATCGCTGGTGCCGAGCGAGACGGCGAGGCCTCCCTCGCGCACCAGCCCGGTGCCGATCACGCTGCACGGGTTGTCGCCCGACCAGACGATGACCTTCGCGGGAGGGCAACCGTATCGCACCTGCCAATAGCGCGAGAGCGTTCCGGCCTCGGTCCACGACGCGACGATTGGGGGCAGCTTCGCAGCCAGGCCTGGAGAGGTCGCCTCGAGCGCCGCCGGCCACCAGCGGCGGGTCGAGAGCTCCATCAGGTTCATCCCCGACGCGTCTGCGTGATCCACGGGCGCGTGACGGCCCGCGAGCAGAGACGCCAGAAAGGAGCTCACGAGATGTATGCGATCGGTGGCGGCATACGACGCCGGCGCCTGCTTGAAGAACTTCCGGATTTGCGGCCCGGTAAACCGCTCGAACGCGCGGGATCCCGTCCGCTCGGCCAGCACGGCCGATCCGCCGACTGCCGCCGTGATCTCCGCACACTCCGCCGCCGTCGTCGAGTCCATCCAGATGGGCGCTTCGTCTCGCGACAGCGTGCCGCGAATCTGATCGGCGAGCGGTACGGAGGGATCGAGCGTCTCGAGCGCGCGCGTGGCCCTGCCGTTCAGGTAGACGCTGCCGTGCTGCTGGGCAGAGCCGCTGACGGTCGCAAGGTTGCGCAGGTCGACGGAGCCATCCGCCAGCCGGTTCATCATCACGTCCAGCGCCTCGGCCCACATCAAGGGCGACGCGGTGGCGACGTTCGGGTCGGCCTGACGTTGCACACCGTGGCGTGTGCCGTAGTGGGGGAGCGCTTCGTCGAACGCGAGCGACGTTTCGAGCACGATGCGCCGTTGGCCGGGTGCGATCTCGATGACGACGGCCGCCAGGCCTTGCGTGCTGGAGTCCAGACCGAGATAGAGCGGCACCGCGCTCACCAGTCGTGCATCACAGGGCGCACGTGAATTTGTCTGGAGGCGCTGGCGTCACGTCTTCAGCCTCGAGAATAGAGAGAGACGCCGGCAATGCCGGCGAGCACCACGGCGGATCCGGCCACCTCGCGCCAGTCCCAGCTCGCGCGCGTTTGGCGTCGGTTCTCCGCGCTTGTGGTTTCGAAGGTGAGTAGTTGGACCTGAG
>QHWJ01000409.1 GCA_003222535.1 Acidobacteriota bacterium
AAAAGGGGTCGAGCGGTGTGCCGGCGCATCATAGCGCGATTTCAGCCCGTCGATTCTGCTGAATCGCTTCGAACACGTCGCGACGCGAGCGATTCCAGAGCCGGATGAAATGGCGAAGGCCCGAGTGCCGATTGCGAGGCTGCTCGGGGGCCGTCAGCGCTTTGACCGAATCAGTTCGATGCCGTTCCCCGCGTTGTCGGACGATAGGCCGTATTAGCGGCCTCCGAGTCAACAGAAGAGGCCATTACCAGACCCGCCTGCGGCGGCGCTGCGCCGCCTGACACAGCGCAGATTAGCCCACCATCACGTGCCGATTATGGCGCCGGCCGAAGGATTGTCAGGCGCGAGGGGCCTCGTTCGGCACGTGCCTGCGCGCACGAGGCGCACCTGCAGCGCGCCGACGGGCGGGCCGTCATCAGGAACGTCAGGAACACGGGTTGAACACCGAGCTGTCGTCGTCCCAACCACCCACATCGCGAACTGCCGCGGGGAGCGGCGGCGAGCGGGCGGGCCGCGGCGAGGAGATCTCCGTCGGCACGCCGAGATGCCGGAGGATCCGGCCGATCACGGCCGCCTCCTCGATGAGCGCGATCAAGGTCGTGAGATCGCGACGGTCAATCGTGCGTTGGCCACGCTTCTGGCCGCAATTAACTGGGGCCGTTTCCAGAACCGATCACCTGCTCTCGGACCCGCCCGCGCGTTCCCCCGCGCCCACAGCGGGAGCCGACCCCGCATTCGCGTCCCACGCGAGCGTGATCGAAGCACCCTGCGACGAGCTGCTGAAAGCAAAAAAAGCGCAAGCGCACCCAGCGCTCGAGCGATGGAGTTGAATCGCCGTACGCGGCGCGCGGGATGATCTCCTTCGTTTACGCTCCGGCAATTACAAATTGGGGTCTGGACTCACAAGGCCGTCTCCAAGATGAGGAATCACCGTTTAAATGCAACAATTACGGCGGTACAGGCCGTGCACTACGTGTTCACCGAATATGCCAAGAAAAGCGCGATCTGTTCATGCTTTCTGTACGGCCATCCTGTTGGGCGCGGCCTTGTCGGCCGACGCTGCTGTCGTAAGCAACCTCACCGTACGTGCCCGTAAGGGCCAAGTGTTCATTACGTTCAGCGAAACGACGGGCAGCACCGTCACCTACCAGGTTTGTCGGAGCACATCGGCGACCTCGAGCGTGTCGGCGTTACGTGCGATCGCGAGACTTCCGCAAGGCTGAACACAGTGAGCTCTGCCCGATAGCTCGGGGTTTGCTCAAAATGATCGACACAGGCCCACTGACGTGAATCGTGTTTCCTCCCCTCATGCCGAGACGGCGCAGATGCGGCTCCCACAGTTGGATGGGCTTCGCGTCGTCGCCGTACTCGCGGTCTTGGTTCAGCATAGCTTTGGATTCTTTGGATTCAACGGCGATCACTGGACGAATCTGACCCTTCCGCTACCAGGACCCGCGGGAGTCCGTCTTTTTTTTGTGCTGAGCGGGTTCCTCATCACCGACATCCTCCTCCGCGCCAGAAATGAATCTGCTCGGCTCGAGGTCACACGCTGGTCCGTCGTAAAAGCGTTTTACGCCCGACGAATGCTGCGGATATTTCCGTTGTATTACCTGGCTCTGGCGGTTGCGGCGGTCGCTCCTTTTCCAGGATTCCGCTCCCATTGGATTTGGTACGTCACATATTTCCCAAATGCACTGTGTGTGCGACTGGATGGATGGGATCGAGCCACAGGACACTTGTGGTCCCTTTCGGTGGAGGAACAGTTTTACCTACTCTGGCCGCTGTTGATCCTGTTCCTGCCGAAACGCGCGGTGGTACCCGGTGTAATTGGGACGATCCTGGTGGCAGCCATCGCGCGCATGATTCTCTTGGCGAGCAATTTGCCGCTGGCCGCCTATGTCTTGACGTTTGCCCGGGCGGATGCGCTCGCGGTGGGCGGCCTGCTGGCGTGTGCCAGGCACCGCGACTTGGGGCTGAAAGGGTCCGCCATCGCTCAGACTGTGATGAAATCAGCATTGTCAGTGGGAGTGGCGCTGCTGCTGCTCACATGGTTAGGGCGCGCTGTCCTGCCAGTCTGGCTCAGGGCAGCCACGAGCGAAAGCGGCTTCGTGTTCCTTGCGGGTTGGATCGTCTACCGGAGTGCGATCGGGTTCACCGGATTACTAGGTCGGCTCTTGGACAACAGAGTCACCGAGCATCTGGCGACCATCAGTTACGGAATCTACGTATGGCATTTTTTCGTTCCGTCTCTTGTCATTGCGATTCAGCAGCTGACCCACACCTGGCTGCGCTATCCGTGGGGCAACGAGACGAGCCAGTTCTTGTACGTCCTTGTCGCCAGCGTGTTATTGGCCCAGCTCTCGTGGACCATTCTCGAGCAGCCTCTCAACCGTCTCAAGCGATGCTTCCCCTACGTAAAGGCCCGTCACTCACGCCAGCATGACATCGCGAAGCCGGCCGCGTTTCGCCTCGCTTGATCGCGCCGCCACACGGGAGCCGGTGCAAGCGGAAATTCAAGGCTCGCCTCTATGCACTCATAGATCGTCCTCGCGTAACCACACACGCCCATTCGATTCCAGCGGAGCGGTGTTCTTCCATCGCTTGCAGCGCAACAGCGGACGCTAACTCAATCGACGTTGGGATCAGCACCGCCAAGCGCTCCAGGAGCGCGACCTGGTCGAAGCGCAGATGCGTTGTGCCGTCTGACCATTGGTGCCGCAGGGTGATCCAGACCTGCCCCTCCGCGTCGACGCGCAGCCGCGTCTGCGCGATCAGCGGCCGCAGCGTGTAGCAGCACGCATTTACCGCAACACTGGCAATTTAGAATCTGTGAATCACGCCTTAACCTGACCGGCGTCGTCGCGGCCATGGAATTCGCCGTCGATGCGCCGCGCCGCGTCTCGAAAATCACCTTCCGAGACAACAAAGATTGAGCGTGTCTTGTGTCCGGTATTTGCGGCACGACTCGCTTCACGATGCCGTGCCCCACTCTAGGTCGCGCTCTCCGGCGTCAATCAGGTGGAATCGCTAACACTCAGGTGGAATCGCTTACGGGTAGCCCGCGGGAGCATGGTCGGAAAACCTGGCCGAAGATCGACACTAACCTTGCTTCCAATGACGATTAGTTCGGTCCGCGGCACCGAGTTGATTCATTCATGCCGCAAACGCGAGAGGTACCGGGCGCTATCGTCGAAT